>DATGSA010000087.1:0-2480 GCA_035303085.1 Flavobacteriaceae bacterium | reverse complement strand
GATTGAAATGCCTTTACTTTCAGATACTATGGAGGAAGGAACTATCTCCAGCTGGATTAAAAAGGAAGGAGACAGCGTTGAGGAAGGAGATATTTTAGCCGAAATAGAAAGTGATAAAGCAACCCTCGAATTTGAATCTTTCTATGAGGGTACCTTATTAAAAATCATCGTTGGCGAAGGCGAAAGTATAGGGATTAATGAGCCTATCGCTATAATTGGGCCGGAGGGAACTGATGCATCCGGAATTTTGGAAGCTTACAAATCAGAGCAAGGGGAAAAAACGGAAGAGGAGAAACCTTCAGTGTCGAAAAAAGAAATCGATGAAAAGGAAGAAGACCCTGCTATACCGGAACAAAAAACAGAAAAACCTTCGCGGAAAGACGGAGAGCGTATCTTTGCTTCACCTCTGGCTAAACGGATGGCCGAAGATAAAAACATAGATTTAGCAGACGTCAAAGGCACGGGAGACAGCGGACGTATCATTAAAAGAGATATAGAAAACTACAAACCGACTGAGAAACCCGAACCGGCAGAAGCTGCTAAAGCATATATTCCTGCAGGCGAGGAAAGTTTTGAAACAATCAAAAACTCCCAAATGCGCAAAACCATTGCCAAGCGTCTTACAGCTTCGCAATTTGGTGCACCGCACTACTATTTGACCATAGAGGTAGATATGGAAAACGCCATGTCTGCGCGTAAGTCTATCAATGAAATGCCGGATACCAAAATTTCGTTTAACGATATGGTGATTAAAGCATCGGCTATGGCACTGCGCAAACACCCTCAAGTTAATTCGCAATGGACTGATGAAGCGATAAAGATTGCAAATCATATTCATATCGGTTTTGCCGTTGCCGTTGAGGAGGGCTTGGTGGTACCGGTGCTTAGGTTTGCCGATCAACAAGTGCTTACACAGCTTAATGCCAATGTACGAGAATTGGCAGGCAAAGCGCATGACAAAAAAATCCAACCGGCAGAAATGGAAGGAAGCACATTTACGGTTTCCAACTTAGGCATGTTTGGTATCGAAGAGTTTACCAGTATTATAAATCAACCCAACTCCTGTATTTTATCAGTGGGTACTATTGTTGAAAAACCCGTGGTAAAAGACGGTCAAATTGTAGTTGGTCATACGATGAAGCTGACTTTGGCTTGCGATCATCGAACTGTTGATGGAGCAACCGGCGCAAAATTCTTACAAACGCTAAAAACATATTTAGAAAACCCGGTAACGATGTTGGCTTAAAATAAAAACCAAAACTTTAATTATTCCACCGCCTCAAAATTATATTCTGAGGCGGTTTTTAATTGCGGTTTTAAAGGAAACCTTTTCGCATAACAATACTCTATTGGCCTGTTGCTCGACTATAGAAATAACTTATACCTCGATAGGTTATATCAAACAAAAAACAGTTTATTTTCGAAAAGTGTATCCTATATTTGTGGTGACGAAAAAAAGAATTATTAACCTAAAAATTTAAAACAATATGACATTTGTAGGAAAACAATTTCCAGATTTGGAAGTAGATGCAATGGATGAAATGGGTGACACTTTTAAAATTAATGTTTTAGAAGAAGCCAAAAAAAACAACAAGAAAATTGTTCTTTTCTGGTATCCAAAAGATTTCACTTACGTATGCCCAACTGAGTTGCACGCTTTCCAAGAGGCTTTAAAAGAGTTTGAAGATCGCAATACCTTAGTAATTGGTGCTTCTTGTGATACTCCGGAAGTTCACTTTGCATGGTTGAACACTTCAAAAGATCAAGGAGGAATTGAAGGAATTACGTATCCAATTCTTGCGGATTCCAATAGAAATTTAAGTTCCATTCTCGGAATCTTAGATGGCGTTGAAGATCAATATGATGAAGAATCAGGATTAGTAACTTTAAAAGGTGACAACGTTTCTTACCGTGCTACTTATTTAATCGATGAAGGTGGAAAAGTTTTTCACGAGAGTATTAACGACATGCCTGTAGGACGAAATGTAAATGAATATTTACGTATGATTGATGCCTACACCCACGTTCAGAAACACGGAGAAGTATGTCCTGCCAACTGGGAAGAAGGTAAAGAGGCTATGAAAGGAGACAGTAAAGGAGTTGCTTCTTATTTAGCTTCTCACTAAACATTGAGTTATCTCTAAAATACGCGAAACTTAAACGCAGTGATAGAGATAATATCAGGTGAAATTCTGGATTGAGTAAATCTATTACTCAATCCGGATTCCTCTCAAATTTGGCCTAATAAAATACACAGAGAAGCACCTGAAAATTGATACAGATTATTTTAAAATAAGTTGAACCAAACAAAACACTATGATAAAGGAATTAGATAATGACAATTTAGCTGAAGTATTGAAAGAACACGATACCGTAGTTGTTCAATATATGGCAACTTGGTGTGGAAATTGTCGGTTGATGAAGCCCAAATTTAAAAAGCTGGCAAGAGAAACCGAGGGAACACAATTTGTGTATGTAGA
>DATGSA010000086.1:0-11004 GCA_035303085.1 Flavobacteriaceae bacterium | reverse complement strand
TTTTCCACCATATTCTTTTGGATTGCTTCCATCGAGATTATCGTAGAAAGTCATACGTGCACCAATTTCAACAGCCAGGGTTAACTGACGTGTTAATTTTCCTTTAATACCGACAACCATCGGTAACGCAAAACCGTATTTATTTCCTTTTCTTGCTAATTCTTTATTTTCATTCAGATATAAATCATGGGTCAAAATCCCGGTAATCCCGGTGGAAAGATATGGGGTTATCTTTTGATTGGGGTCATATATATCCCATTCCCAAAAATTGAATTCTATGCCCGCGTTGAGCTCTGTTAATCCGTTGGTAAAAGAATATCCTCTTTGATTTCGACGACTTTCATTAGAATTGACATCGTCTGCTTTTAGTTTAGTGTGGATTATGGTTATTCGCCAAGAATGTCTGAGACTTCGATTCCATTTAACAATCCCACCAAAAGCAAGGCTGTTCGGATTGATATAATCGGTAGCTCCAACATCGCCAATAAAGTTGGATCCTCCTAAATATGGACCAACTTCAAAAATTTGTGCGCGTGATGTCTTCATCCAAAAAAGCATAAGGAAAGCTACAATTATGTATCGCATATGGTTTCTAAAAGTTTGCAAATATAGGAATTATGTTTTCTCTCTGGTTATTTTTGAGAGCTTTTCATGGGTTTATTGAATTAAACAATTTTATAGGAGATTTATTGTTTTTTATTGCGCTTATCTTCCCCCCAAAGTAACTTTTGCCTAAGGGTTCTGATAAAACTACCCTCATCAATGGCGACTAAACTAATGGTAAAAGGAGCTTTCTTGATTTGTAGTTGAGTTCCCTTTTCTAAACTCATCATTTCTGAATCCATTGAAACCAAAAACTCATCGGCTCTGGTTTTTACACTCATAATTATTTCTGTGTCACTTGGGATGATTAGCGGTCTGGCATTTAAGTTATGTGGAGCAATAGGGGTTAATGCAATTGCATCCGTTCCGGGGGAAATAATCGGCCCGCCACAGCTTAAAGAATATCCTGTTGAACCGGTAGCTGTGGTTACAATTAATCCATCGGCCCAATAAGAATTTAGATATTGTCCGTCCAACCAAGTTTCTATCGTAATCATAGAAGTGGTGTTTTTTCGGTTGATTACAATATCGTTTAAGGCGAAATATTTTTCAATCTCTTCTCCCTCCTCAGCAGGGTTAATTTCTAAGCTGAGTAGTTCTCGTTTGGAAATGACATATTCGCCTTTTAAAATAGCAGCTAAAGAATCTTCAACCTCCTCTTTTTGTATCGTCGCTAAAAACCCTAAACGCCCGGTGTTGATTCCCACGATAGGAATGTTGAGATCCTTTACTAAGTTCACCCCTTTTAAAGTTGTACCATCTCCTCCTATACTAAATAAAAGATCGAAAGAATTATCCAACTTCTCAAAAGTGGGAAAGTTGTAATATCGCTTATCTATAATTTCATTCTCTTTGATGATTGTTGAAAATCCCTTTTCAATATAAAAATCAATATCCGCCTTTTCAATCAGGTCAAAAAGTTGCTGAATGAATATTTCCGAATTCTTGTGGTAGAACTGACCGTAAATCCCAACTTTCATAAATTAAATATTAAGGTATTTGTTCAAATAGTCTGAACGTTCTTTTAGGTTTTGAAGAAATCTGTCTTCTTCGTGCTCACTGATAATCTTATAATCGTAACGTCTAAAAGTTTGTAGGATTTCACTCATCAGAGACTGTCCGATTTTTATGGTGATTTGTACTATGTCATCTGATAAGTTACTGATATAAGAACCATAAATCTTTCCGTCATTTGATTCTACAATCTGACTGATTTCACTAAAAGAATAATCCTTTACGCCTTTTTCAACAACAATTATATTCCCTTCCTCTCCAAAGAAAGGAGCTTTTTCTATAACAGCCATGATATCAATCAATTCGAAATAACCCAAGTAAGCATTGGTCTCTTCTTCTAAAACAGGGAGCAAATTAGTATCATTTGCCGCAAAAATCCGAAGGATGTTTAAAAGAGATTCGTTTTCCTTGACAAAAAAAGGAGTCAAAGTATATAAATAATCTTCCAGCGTCTTTTCAGAATCAAAACAACGCACATCGGTTTCGGAAATGCTTCCAATATAAATGCCATCTCTTGCTACGGGCAAGTGAGAATAAGTCAAGTTGGCAAAAATCTTCTTTAAGGATTTGATCTTTTGCGTAACAGGTTGGATGCTTACATCGTTTATAATAATATCTGACAAACTCATTTTCTTAAATGTTTCCGACAAATTAAACAAAAATTCCTGCAATAACCTTTTATCCTTTGTATTTTTGGCAATTATTTAATTCTAAATAAATTACTATGACTAATTTAAGTGTCAATATCAATAAGGTAGCCACCATCCGAAATGCTCGAGGTGGGAATGTGCCCGACGTAATTGAAGCCGCAAAGAGGATTGAAGGTTTTGGAGCCGAAGGGATTACCGTTCATCCACGTCCGGATGAAAGACATATCCGTTATGACGACGTAAAGGCATTAAAACCGATTATAAAAACTGAATTTAATATTGAAGGAAACCCGATTCCTCAGTTTATGGAATTGGTGCTGGCCAATAAACCCACGCAAGTGACTTTAGTGCCGGATTCTGAAGATGTGTTGACTTCAAATGCGGGCTGGGATACTATTAAACACACAGATTATTTGTTTGATGTCATTCGGGAATTTAAAAGTCATGGAATTCGAACTTCAATTTTTGTAGATCCCGATCCGAAAATAATTCAAGCAGCCGCTAAAACCGGAACAGATAGAATAGAGCTGTACACTGAAAAATATGCTGTAGAATATGCCAAAGGAAATCCCGATGCAGCAAAAATTTATGCACACTGTGCTAAAGTAGCCGTAGATTCCGGACTGCAAGTGAACGCCGGACACGATTTGTCCTTGGATAATATTCGGTTTTTTAAAGAAAATGTCCCTCACCTTTCCGAAGTTTCTATCGGTCATGCGTTAATTTCCGAAGCGCTTTATGAGGGATTTGAAAAAGTTATTTTGAAGTATTTAGCATTCTTAAGAGATTAAATTATGAAACTGTATTCAAACGTTATAGGAGAAGAAGGAAAGCCGTTATTGATTCTTCACGGACTTTTTGGAATGGGAGATAACTGGAAAACCCTGGGCACCAAATTTGCCGAAGAAGGTGGACTTCAAGTGCATCTTATCGATCAACGCAACCATGGAAGAAGTCCGCATGCCGATAAATTTAGTTATGAAATAATGGCTGAGGACATAGAGGAATATTGCGCAGAACACAATTTAGAAAAAGTGGTTGTTATCGGACATTCCATGGGAGGCAAAGTAGCGATGCAATTAGCTGCTGAAAAACCGGAGTTGGTAGAAGCACTGATTGTAGTTGATATTGCTCCAAAGTCATATCCACCCCATCACGATGTTATTTTTGACGGACTTTCTGCACTTTATGAACAAGAATTAACCTCAAGAACTGAAGCCGATGAAAAACTAAAACCTTACATCCATAATTGGAGCGTAAGACAATTCTTGCTTAAAAACTTATACTGGAAAGAAAAAGGCAAACTTGCTTTTAGAATGAATTTCCCTGTGCTAAAAAAGAAGTATGAAAAAGTGACCGCTTCTATTGCAGAAGATGCGCTATATGAAGGACCGACCTTTTTTATTAAAGGAGAAAAATCGGGATATATCAAATCAGAAGATAGAAACTTATTGAAAAAACACTTTCCTAAAAGTCAACTGTTGACCCTAAAAGATACTGACCACTGGGTGCACGCAGAAAAACCGGAAGACTTTTTTAAAGCAGTAATCGGATTTTTAAGATTTAATAAATTATGCAAATAAATGTATAAACCTACTTCGATATGTCAAAATTTAAAAGTATCTTTGCCGCCGGTAGAAAAACTACCTGTACATAATAATCATTGAAATAATATTGGCATGTATTTGACAAAAGAAGAAAAAAACCAACTCTTTGCCAAACACGGCAAAAGTGAAAAAGACACCGGCTCTGCTGAGGGACAAATTGCATTGTTCACAGCAAGAATTGGCCACATTTCCAATCACCTAAAAAATAATCCGAAAGACTTTAACTCCGAAAGAGCTTTGGTCAGCATGGTAGGGAAGCGTCGTCGATTGTTAGATTATCTTATCAAAACGGATATTTTACGTTATAGAGCCATCATTAAAGAATTAGATTTAAGAAGATAAAGTTTATAAGGGGTGATTTTTTTTTCACCCTTTTTTTCTGGAATAAATAATTAGTAAATAAGAGTTATTCTCGGAAGTAACGATTGAAAAATTCGTTCTTTATTACAACTTCCGAATATGAAAAAATATTTCTTACGTTTAAAAAACAACGAAAATAGAATTTGGATTTCCCAATTAAATGGACCATCTTCATTGGCCGATTTTCCCCATACACACAACACAACCCCGGCCGTCGGGTAAAAACGGGTAATTTAAAATTAATTAAATTGAAAATATTATGAAACCAAAAGTGTTTACCGAAACCATAGATATGGGTGACGGCAGAGAAATTATATTAGAAACCGGAAAATTAGCAAAACAAGCTCATGGCTCTGTTGTGGTCAAAATGGGTGATACGGTGTTGCTTTGTACTGTAGTTTCAAGCTACGAGAAGAGTAACTTGCCTTTCTTTCCCTTAACAGTAGATTATAGAGAGAAGTTTTCTGCAGCCGGACGTTTTCCTGGCGGATATTTTAAAAGAGAAGGAAGACCAAGTAATGAGGAAATTCTCTCCATGCGGCTGGTAGATCGAGTATTAAGACCATTATTCCCCGAAGATTATAAGTTCGAAACACAAGTGATGATTCAGTTGATGTCTCACGATGAAGAAGTTTCAGCTGATTCATTGGCGGGATTAGCAGCTTCTACGGCAATTCAACTTTCAGATATTCCATTTGAATGCCCTATTTCCGAGGTGCGTGTAGTTCGTATAGCCGGAGAATATGTTGTCAATCCGGGACCGGAAGCCATTGAAAAAGCCGATATAGATATGATGATTGGAGCCTCCGAAGAGAGCGTAACCATGGTAGAAGGAGAAATGGATGAAGTTTCTGAAGAAGAAATGATGGAAGTGATCAAAATTGGACACGAAGCGATAAAAAAACAAATTGAAGCACAAGTAAAATTAGCGGAGGCAGTAGGGAAAAAAGCTCCACGTGAATACGAAGGGGTTACCGATGACGAAGAGTTGCAAAAACAAATCTTCGACAAAGCTTATGATAAATGCTACGAAATTGCTAAAAGTGGCTCTTATAAAAAAGAACGTTCTGATGCTTTTACAGCGGTGAAAGAAGAAATTAAAGCCGAATTCTCAGAAGAGGAATTGGAGGAAAAAGATAAAATGATTTCCAGATATTTTAAAGAAGCCTACCAAAAAGCCGTTCGCGATTTAATCTTGAAAGAAAACATTCGACTGGATGGTCGTAGGACAACAGATATTAGAGATATTTCCTGTGAGGTGAATTTCTTGCCTTCCCCACACGGCTCGGCATTGTTTACACGTGGAGAAACACAAGCGTTGGCAACAACCACTTTAGGAACTTCCCGTGAAGCCAATAGAATTGATTTGGCTACAAGACAGGACGAAGAACGATTTTATTTGCACTATAACTTCCCGCCGTTTAGTACCGGAGAAGCTTATCCAATTAGAGGAACTTCCAGAAGAGAAATCGGACACGGACACTTGGCGCAACGTGCATTAAACGTAATGATGCCTGATGACTCTCCTTATACTGTTCGAGTGGTCTCTGAAGTGTTAGAGTCCAATGGTTCTTCCTCTATGGCAACTGTTTGTGCCGGATCAATGGCGATGATGGATGCAGGCGTGAAATTGAAAAAACCGGTGTCGGGAATCGCTATGGGATTGATTGCTCAAGAAGATGACTATGCTGTGCTGTCCGATATTCTTGGAGATGAAGATGCTTTCGGAGATATGGACTTTAAAATTACCGGAACAAAAGATGGAATCACCGCATGTCAAATGGATATCAAGGTGAAAGGACTGTCTTATGAGGTAATGGCAAATGCGTTGAAACAAGCGCGTGAAGGACGTTTGCACATCCTTGATAAAATGGCAGAAGCAATTACTGAATATCGTGAAACCGTAAAAGAACATGCGCCTAAAATTATCACCAGAACTATTCCTGGAGATTATATCGGTTCATTGATTGGACCGGGTGGAAAAACTATTCAGGAATTACAAGAACTTTCCGAAACGGAAATTGTGATTAATGAAAATGATGACGGTGATGGAATTGTCGAAATCCTTGGAACCAACCAAGAAGGCATTGATATGGTGATGAAAAAAATCGACGCGATTACATTTGAACCGCAAAAAGGAAGTATTTATGAAGTGAAAGTTGTAAAGATGCTTGACTTCGGTGCTGTAGTTGAATATGTAGAAGCACCCGGGAAAGAAACCTTATTGCATATTTCTGAATTGGCGTGGGAACGCACAGAAAATGTAAAAGATGTGGTCAATATGGGCGATATTATCGATGTGAAATACTTTGGTTATGATCCGAGAACCAAAAAGGAAAAAATATCTTTAAAAGCATTAACACCAAGACCTGAAAGGAATTAACACGGTTCTGAAGGATGTAAATAAAAGCTTCATTGTTAACTCAATGAGGCTTTTTTGTTTTAATCAATACCGATTTGTAAAAGATGCTGGATTCAATGCATAATAAGACATATCAATAATCTCAAAGTGTTTTTATGATTTGGGCGTGCCCCCGGTTTAGCAGTAAAAAAGCATGTCCTCTAAACGATTAAAGATTTATATCACCAACAATTTTTTCATTTTCAAAATCCGGGGTCGGGCTTTCCGCTATATCTTTTTTTAATAATCCTTCAGCTTCGTAAAAACTAAGCCCCTAAAACAAAATCCCCATTTCAAAACCAGTTGATTTCCAAAAAAAGGATGCCGCTGCAATCCCTCACGCGGGAAGACTGTGAGGAGGTAAAATTGTGAACAAGTAAACGAGTGAACAAGTGAACCTCCTGTTTTCGTCATTGCAACACCCTAAAAGTTTTTTGCTATAATTTGGCATAGATGAGTTTGTTCTTCGTCCATTTTTAACAATTGTGTCTTCTCATAACCCGAATCAGGCAATCGATAGGTTACTTGATAAATAGTGTGTGTAATCTCACTTGCTTTCTTGAGCGAAATATCTGAATTCTCAGCTTTTAGGATTCTTTCCAATTCCTTGTAAATTGTATATGCCGTAAACGAAATGCAGATATGAGCTTCTATTCGATGCCTCAAGCGATGATAAATGGGTCGAATACGTAAATCGGTCTTGGACATTCTAAAAGCTTTTTCAATATGCCATAAATTATTGTAGTTGTCCAATATTTTCTGGTTTGAAAGCTTGGTATTAGTTATATACCCCTTTAAACCATCCCAAACAGCATCGGCCTTATATTTTTCATAGTCGATGTTAATCCGGACTTCGCCTTCCATGTTCAAATACTTGTTGTACCCTCTATTATTGATATTTGACTTGGTCAGTTTACCAGATTTCAACCGCTTTTCTAATCGTTTAAGCTCTCTTTCCCTGTTGTAACCATCCTTTTTGGCTCTTTTATCCGAATAGTGGATAATCAAACGACGTTTTCTGATAACTCCTTCATTATCAATTGTTTCTTTATCTTGCCAATAAAAATTATTCTGACCAAAATTGTGTTTCTTGATTTGGGATTGGGTTCTCGCATCCTCATTTTTTATCCTAGCACCTAGAATAAATTTATAGCCATTATTCTCCAATGCCAGTAGATTGGTTTTGGACAATAAACCCGAATCGGCAATGACAATTGGTTTGTTCAGCGAAAACTTGCTTTGCATTTTTTCCAAAAACGGAATAAGGGTATGTCCTTCATAAGTATTTCCTTCAAAAATATCATAACCTATTGCATAGCCACCCAAACCCACTAAAAGTCCTATAAATATTTGTGGATTGCTGTGTTTTCCATCTTTTGAGAATCCTGTTTTGCGTAAATCGTCTTCATCCGAAGCCTCGAAATAAAGTGTGGTCATATCATAGAAGACAATGCTCAAATCTCCTTTCAAGACTTTCTTGGTATACTCAAAGGCAATTTGTTGAACCTGTTCCTTAAGATCATTATTGAGTTTATCCAAGAAGCGGTATATTTTATTGACATCGATGGATTTGCCCTGATAACGATATAAATATTCACTGGTTTTTAGTTTGCTCAACGGAAAGGCCAATCGTGCAATCACAATGTTTTTGAACATAGGCTCATTTAATGAGATAAAACCTATACTATCATAGATTTTTCCAAAAATCAACTCCGGCCCCACGGTTTTGATATCCGCATTTCTAAGAAGGGCAATTGCTCCGATAATTTTTTCATCCAAAGAGGATGTAAACAAAGAAGGTTGTCTTCTGATTTTTTCAAGTTCCTGTTTAGCCTTTATTTTTAGACCGTCAATTTCTTGCCGCGTTGTGGCGCAACCTACAGTCCTGACTACTTTATACTTGCCCGAACTCTTGCTAATTATCTGAATACTAACGCTTCCCGAGCGATTTTTCACCTCACGAATAAACATAAATAAAAGGTTGCAACACCCAAAAATACATAAAAAACAGTATAATTAATTGATTATCTATGACTTATGTTGGGTGTTGCAAAAAAGTGACGAAAACAGGAAAAGGATGCCGCTGCAATCCCTCACGCGGGAAGACTGTGAGGAGGTAAAATTGTGAACAAGTAAACGAGTGAACAAGTGAACCTGTTGGCGATTCGAAAGAAGGCGGAAATATCCCCACCCTTCAAGCGGCTCCACGCCCTTGCAGAATTTCTTAAAGTTATTCCAGCTCTGCTCATCACGTAATGCAAGGATTATGAAAAAGGAAACTCAGTCCAACCCTTCAAGCGGCTCCACGCCCTTGAAGGGTTTTTTCGATATTCAAGCCCTTGCAAGGTTTTTTCGTCATTCAGATTTATCGGTGCTTTTTCTTGAAGTCAATTTGCGTTTTCTTATGAATTGATAGTATGACTCACGCAAAGGAAACAGCCAACCCTTCAAGCGGCTCCACGCCCTTGAAGGGCTTTCTGTTTGCTATGCACGTTCATTATCTATAGGGTTAAAGTCCCGAACGGGCTTATTTTGACGAGAACCGTTAGTTGAGGGCAAGGGTGTCTACCGTGAGGTAGAATCTGAAAGAAGCCTAAAACAAAAGTTAGTACCAACGAATAGGAACTGTATATTAAGGCTTGCCGAGAGGGTAACGTGGCAGCGAACACGGAAGCCCTAAAGTCGTTCGTAATCTCGGGTAGTAGATGCAGTGGTAATAGCGGGAAGATAATGAACTTAACATAGGAGGTCTTTAAGGCGAGAGCCTTAAAGAAGTCAGCCGATACCATAGTACCGTTTTAACTATTGAGTAACGCCAATATAGGGAAGGGTTGAATTTTCAATCAAGGAGCAGTAGCTCTATAAACTGTAACAACCATTATGAAGCCAGGAAAATACGATAACTTTCAGATGAGTCTTTTTGACGAATGGGAGCGTAGCCAGACGGTGAAAGGCACTGACGTATTCAGTGTTGACAACGGTCAGGTACGGCGTGAGTGGTTGTCAGGGTGTAGAGAAGAACGAGCCTTGACGCAAGATTTATTAAGTAAGATAGCGGACTTAAAGAATCTTGAATCCGCATTGCGGAAAGTAATTACTAACAAAGGGAGTGCAGGCATTGATGGGATGAAAGTTGAGGAACTCAAAGAGTGGTTTAACAACCATTATCGGGAACTTCAAACCCAGTTACTGTCAGGCACATACCAAGTTACGGCAGTTAGAGAGGTCTTAATAAATAAGTCTAAAGGCGGAAAACGCAAATTAGGTATTCCCACAGTCAAAGACCGCTTGGTACAACAAGCAATAAGTCAAGTTTTATCTAAACGCTATGAGCCTATATTTTCGGACCATAGCTATGGATTTCGTCCGCAGAGAAATGCACATCAAGCATTGCAAGAAGCGGGTGAATATGTAGCAGAAGGGAGAAATTGGGTAATAGATATAGACTTGGCAAAATTCTTTGATGAAGTAAACCACGACCGTTTGATTTGGCAATTAAGCACTCGCATCGGAGATGAGCGAGTAATAAAACTGATAGGTCGTTTTCTTCGTGCAGGAATACTACACGGAGGAATAACCAATCAGCGAGTGAAAGGAACACCGCAAGGCAGTCCATTATCACCTTTATTGTCCAATATAGTTTTAGACGAGTTGGACAAGGAGTTAGAGCGAAGAGGACACCGTTTTGTGCGCTATGCAGATGACCTTATTGTAATGGTTGGAAGCAAATTAGCGGCAGACCGAGTGATGAACAGTCTTACTGGATTTATAGAAAACCGAATGCGGTTGAAAGTAAATACAGACAAGAGTCAAATTGTTCGGCCTTACAAGCTCAATTTCCTTGGTCACAGTATTTTATCTGATGGTAATTTAGGTTTATCTCGAGCAAGCGAACAACGCTTCAAGAGAAAACTAAAATTGCTTACCAAACGTAATCGAGGCATAAGCTTCGGACAATTGATAAGTGAATTAAATTCCATTTTACGCGGTTGGCTTAACTATTTTAAAAATGCGAAGATGCGAAGTCGTCTTCGGGATTTAGAAGGTTGGCTAAGACGTAGATTAAGATGCTATCGTTTAAAACAATGCAAACGAGCGTGGAGCATAGCTAAGTTTTTGAATAAGTTAGAAGTTCCTTGGAAACGAAGCTGGACAACAGCCGGAAGTTCCAAAGGATGGTATCGATTATCACTGACTAACGCAGCTCACGAGGGAATGAACCTTAAGTGGTTCAATAAGATAGGACTATATAATCTAACCGCCAATTACTGTTAAACATTGAGAAAACCGCCTAATACGAGAAACGTATGTTGGGTGGTGTGAGAGGACAGCAAAGTCGGAAATTATCCGCCTTTGCTTCCTACTCGAT
>DATGSA010000085.1:0-6184 GCA_035303085.1 Flavobacteriaceae bacterium | reverse complement strand
AAAAAAGGTAAATTGCGTGGCGGTATCCACGGCGAGTAACCCCGTAACACAAACGGCACTGGTAGCAGTAAATAAAGCATCTTCAAAGTTGATGGGAGCTGTGGTAGCTGTTGGTAACATCAAAAAGAAAGTTCCGATAAGAATAATTGATAAAAAACTGCCGACAAAAAGGATAAAAGGATTAAAATAAAGGCGGTAAATCAATCGCATCAAAAAGGACAATCGAATGAAATAATACAACAAAAGTCCGTATTCCAATATACCGCGGTATTCATAAAAAGTAGTAAAAAAAGAACCTTCATATTCTATGATAATCACCACCATATCTATCAGAATTATGGCGCCAAGAATGATGAGGTTATACTGAGATCGCTTTTTTACAGTGGGGTAGAAATTACTTCCAAGAAATTTATAGAGATTGAAAGCGATTAAAATCAACACAATAGAAATCAGCAAAACCAGCTTATGGTTGACATAGTCTTCCTCAAGCGAAAAACCGATATCATAAAACAAAAAGATGATCAACAGTAAATCCAGAAAATGTATGAAAAGATCTGTCGATTTTAATTTCTCAAGCATAGAGGCTTTGTTTATTCAAAAATTTGTGACAATCGTGATTTAAGTTACGAAAATACATTTTTGATTTCTGATGGAACTTTGAAATTATAAATTTTTGTCGAATAACTGAAATAAAGTTATAAGGTGAATGGTCTTTACAATTTTATTTTCAGATGATATTAGAGCGTAAAACGCTAATAAACTTAAAGTTTTTCAACGGTAATTAAAGATTATTGAGACTCCTTGAGAAAAGAAAAGCAAAAATATGATGTGTTTGTTTATCAAACGAGATTGAACCAGCAAAAGCCGTATAGTTGTCAGAGCGATATATTCAATTCATAAATTTGAGAATAAGTTATACGAGAATCTACAACTAAAATTTAATTGTTATGTTGCGAAATTTAGTATCACATAGAAAGTTTTATAATTCAAATTTAAAACATAAAAAATGAAGGGAGTTTTATTAATAAATTTAGGTTCAACCGATAGCCCGGATCAAACAGATGTGAAGGAGTTTATGGATGAGTTTTTAATGGATAAAAGAGCGATGGATTTTCCTTATTGGTTGCGATCTATAATCGTTAGAGGAATTATCCTTAAAACCCGACCGTCAAAAACTGCAGCCAATTATAAGCGAATTTGGTGGGAGGAAGGTTCACCTCTTATTGTAATTGGCAAACGTTTGAGAGATAAAGTTGGAAACTTAATTGATTTGCCGATAGAAATCGGGATGCGCTATGGAGAACCATCGATTGAGTCAGGATTGTCAGAGCTTGTAGATCAAGGCGTAAAGCAGGTAATGCTAATGCCTCTTTATCCGCAATATACAATGTCGACCATAGAAACAGCTTTGGTAGAAGCCAACAAGGTGAAAAAGGAGCTTTTCCCCAATCTCGAACTTTCAGTTTTCCCTCCATTTTATAACAACCCGGATTATATAAAAGTGCTATCGGATAGTATTTCAGAAGATCTAAAAGGCTTGGATTATGATCATATTCTTTTTAGCTATCATGGAATCCCGGTTCGTCACGAGCGTAAAACCAATTATATCCCTCGCCTAAATAATCCAAATAAAAATAAAATAAGTTATAGAGATCAATGCTTGGAAACCACACGATTGGTGGCTGAAAAACTAAATCTTAAAAAAGGAACTTATAGTTCAGCCTTTCAATCACGATTGGGAATAGATCCGTGGATAAAACCATTTACAGATAAAACTGTGGAAGCACTCCCTTCAAAAGGAGTTAAAAAACTGGTGGTGGTTGCACCGGCATTTGTCGCAGATTGCGTTGAAACCATTGATGAACTCGGAAGAGAAGCAAAAGATGATTTTATAGAAGCCGGCGGAGAAGAATTTAATTTTATTCCCTGTTTAAACGATAGAGACGATTGGGCGGAAACCATTGTACGTTGGATCGAAAACCAAAAAAAAGAAAAGGCAACCGTCGGTTAGAAAATGATAAATTTGAAAATCATAAAAACTGCGAATTATCACCCGCTAATAAATTCAACAGATAGAATTCGCAGTTGATAGGTTTCTTATTTAGATTTATAAAATTACATCAATCTTCGAATCCAATTCTTACCGGATTTGGAATATGGCGGGTATTTGATTTTAGGTTCTCCCCAAGTAGCTTTGTCTAAAACTGCCTTCCGATGAGAAAAAGCTTCAAAGCCATATTTTTGGTGATAGTTACCCATCCCTGAATTTCCAATTCCACCAAAAGGAAGATTGGGATTGGCAATATGCATAATGGTATCATTAATACACCCGCCACCAAATTGAATGTCTTTAATAAATTTCTCTTTTTCTGTTGAATCAGAAGTGAAAATATAAGCCGATAAAGGATTTTCATGATCCTTGATGGTTTCAACTACTTGATCAAAATCTTTATAAGTTAGCAACGGCATAATCGGACCGAAAATCTCTTCCTGCATTACCTTGTCTTCCCAACTTACGTCATCGATAACCGTAGGAGCGATGTGTAATTTCTCTTTATCGGCTTCTCCGCCAAAAACTACCTTTTTAGGGTCGATGAGTTTAGTCAATCTTTCAAAATGCTTCCGATTGATAATTCTCGTATAATTTTCCGATTTCGGTTTGTAGTTATATTGCTGGATATGGGTTTTCACATTTTTTATAAATTCTGCTTTGATATCTTCGTGCACATAGATATAATCTGGGGCAATACAGGTTTGACCGGCATTGAGGTATTTCCCCCAAACCAATCGGCGAGCGGCAACTTTTAAATCAGCAGAAGGCGTAACAATCGCCAGAGATTTTCCGCCTAACTCCAAGGTCACCGGTGTTAAGTGTTCCGCAGCAGCTTTATATACAATTTTTCCAACTTTCGGACTTCCCGTAAAGAAGATTTTATCAAATTTTAAGCGAAGGATTTCAGTGGTTTCTTTAACTCCGCCATTGACCACGTGAAATACTTCTACGGGGAAACTCTCATTGATTATTTTCTCCATTATATTAGCGGTTCGCTCTGGGATTTCACTGGGTTTCAATAAAACAGTATTCCCTGCAGCAAGCGCACTAATCGACGGAACCAAGGAAAGCTGGTAAGGATAATTCCACGCACCGATAACCAACGAAGATCCATAAGGCTCGTAATAAATTGTACTCGACCCAGGTTGATTGACGATATTAGTCGAAATGGTTTTCGGTTTAGTGAGTTTATTTAAGTTTTTTAGAAAGTAATCGATTTCCTGATAGATGAAAGAAATCTCAGTGCTATAAGTTTCAAACTCAGACTTGCCGAAATCTTGCTGAATAGCTTGATACAAATCTTTTTCATGGGCCGTGATAACATTTTTCAGCAAGCGCAACAGTTTTTTTCTGAAACTGATATCTTGAAGTCCTCCTTTGTTGAAAAAGACTTTTTGTTGAAATAAAATTTCCTCGAAGTTTTTATTGGAATCCATTTTTAGCTGGTTTAGGAATTTATATAATGGTTAAAATTAGAGAATTGGCTGGGGAAAGTCGTTTGAATTAACAATGCTTTTTTTATATGGAACATGTGGGTAGAATTAATTTTTAAGCGATATCAATCAGATTGCTTTTAGACGAAGAATAACCTCATTGCTTCTTTTGTATCTTTGGAGAGATTTTAAAAGTTCGCCTTAGTTATGAAAATTCTCCACGTCGATATTAACCATCCAATTCTTCTCGAACAACTCTCTGAATATGGATTTATCAATGAAGAAGACTATAGTTCCTCAAAAGAAGAAATAGCAGGAAAAATCAAAAATTATGATGGTCTGATAATCCGAAGCAGATTTACGATTGATAAAGAATTTTTAGATAAAGCGGAGAATTTAAAGTTCATCGGGCGTTTGGGAGCTGGTTTAGAGAATATCGATACAATTTATGCCAAGAAAAAGGGAATCGAGCTTTTTTCAGCACCTGAGGGGAATAGAAACGCGGTAGGCGAACATACTTTAGGAATGTTGTTGTCACTGTTCAATAAGCTAAATCAAGCTGATCGGGAAATTCGAAAAGGTCTTTGGCGGAGAGAAGAAAATCGCGGCTGGGAAATCGACGGGAAAACAATCGGTATTATTGGCTATGGAAACATGGGGAAAGCTTTCGCCAAAAAATTGCGCGGATTCGATTGTGAAGTTTTGTGCTATGATATAAAACCTGAGGTAGAAGATGAAAATGCAAGACTGGTTTCATTGGAAGAATTTCAACAAAAATGTGATGTAATCAGTTTGCATACACCTCTAAACACAACTTCCTTAAACATGATTGATATAAAATTTATCAATGGATTTAAAAAGCCTTTTTGGTTTCTAACCACCGCTCGCGGGGCTTGTACAGTTACAAAAGATTTGGTAAAAGCCTTAAAATCAAAAAAAATTTTAGGAGCGGGATTGGATGTGTTGGAATATGAAAAGAAATCCTTTGAAAATTTATTTACTTTAGAAAATGATATGCCTGAAGCTTTTAAATATTTAATCAAAGCTGAAAATGTGATTTTGACTCCCCACGTAGCAGGATGGTCTGTTGAAAGTTATCGGAAATTAGCACAGACTATTGTCGATAAAATTAAAACAAGGTATTGATCGGAATACCGTCTGTTTAAAATAAATCAGAAATCTCCTCTCCGGGCGTTCCCGCTTCGTATTGATCGGAATACCGTCTGTTTAAAATTGTTTTTCACCATTTCTATTGTGTTTTATAATCCCCTCTATTATTATTTAAAATCCCAAAAACGCTAACAATTATTAAAAAATAAAAGATTTATAAGTTTTAAAATTATAATATAACTTATCGAATGCATTTTTGTTTTATAAAATACTTTTGCGTTTTGTTATTGATAATAAGGTTAAAAGTTATATTATATAATATTTATTCTTAAACTTTTTTATATTTGAAAAAGACAGTTTTGTCCGAATTGTATATCCAATATAAATAAACTGAAAATTCTTCACTAAAACACGGGTCTTTGGATGAGTTTTACGGACATAAAGCTTCTTAAATAACACAAATAAAACATAAAAAACATGGAAAGTAAGACAAGGATTATTGAAAAAGGAAAATTTGCGGATTATCCACAACAACCGCACGGAGGTAAATTGGTTGATGTAGTACTAAAAGATAAGGAACTTGATGATGCCTTGAAAAAAGCTGCTGATTTACCGGGAATTATGATTGATATGGAAGCCGTTATTACGGTGGAAATGATAGCGACAGGAGTTTTATCTCCCAATGATGGATTTATGGATGAAGAAAACTATAAATCCGTATTGAAAAAAGGTCGTTTGAAGAACGGACTTGTTTGGCCGGTACCGCTTAGTTTTGCTCCTACCGGAGATCGAAATAAACTCATTGTAGAATCGCTTTCCGTCGGAGATGAAGTTGTATTAATCGATGAGGGCAAAAATCCAATTGCTATTCTTACCCTAAATGATATCTTTTCTTATGATAGAGAATATCGGGCAACCCAATTATTTGGAACTAATGATCGCAGTCACCCGGGAGTAGATGCAATTTACCGAAGAATGGGAGATACAGCTTTAGGCGGACCAATTAAACTTTTAAGCCGTATGGATTGGGGACCGTTTGAAGATCTGAGACTCGAGCCAAAAGATACTTGGAGAATGTTTTATGATGAAAAGAAAATGCGCTCGGTTGCAGGATTTATAACCGGTGCTAATCCGCTACATCGCGGGCATGAATACATTCATAAAAATGCGTTGGAAGAAATTGATGGCTTGTTGGTTCAGCCACTCGTAGAGATGGCTAAACGCGAATATACACGTCACGAATTTCGAATGCTTGCTTATCGAAGTGTTTTGGAGACATATTATCCCAAAGGTCGATCGATTCTCTCTCCTTTGAGAGTTACTTATATTTTTGCAGGGCCGCGAGAAACAGTGCTACACGCGCTGATTATGAAGAATTACGGTTGTACGCATGCTTTAATCGGTCGAGATCATGCCGGAATCGGTGAATTCTATGACAAGTATGCAAGCCATACGGTCTTTGATGAATTTGATCCTAAAGAATTGGGGATTGATGTTCGATTGTTCCACGAAGTATTCTATTGTACTCGTTGTAGCAGCCCGGCTTCAACTCAATCTTGTCCACATGATGAACGATATCGGATTAATA
>DATGSA010000084.1:0-5355 GCA_035303085.1 Flavobacteriaceae bacterium | reverse complement strand
GATAAGGATTTAATCCTCTTACCAAATTATTGATTTCTTCAGGCGTTTTTGACCAATCTATCCGTGTGTTTTTACTATCGAGTTTTGGTGCTGTTTTTCCTTCCGCAGGTGAAGATTGCGGTTGGGTTTCAATATTTTTTTCAGCAATGAGTTTTAAAGTTTGGTTTACCAAATCGGCACCTTTAATCATTAATTTATCGTGCAAACTTCCCGCATCATCATCTGATTCAATTTTCACCTCTTCTTGCAAGATTATTTTACCGGTGTCAATTTTTTCATCTAAAAAGAAAGTGGTCACTCCTGTTTTTTCTTCTCCATTTATAATCGCCCAATTAATAGGAGCAGCTCCGCGATAATCCGGAAGGAGGGAGGCATGCAAATTGAAAGTTCCGTAGGCAGGAAAATTCCAAACCATTTTTGGTAACATTCGAAAAGCAACGACTACCGCAATATCAGGATTTATGTCTTGTAATTCTTTTTGAAATTCCGGTGATTTAAGGTTTGAGGGTTGATAAATCGGTAAGTTTTTCTTTTCAGCAAACTTCTTCACCGCAGAAGAATGAACGCGTTGTCCGCGACCTGCTGGTCTGTCCGGTGCAGTAACTACCCCGACAACAGTATGTTCAGCTTTTAATATTTCATCTAAAATGTACACCGCAAATTCCGGTGTACCCATAAAGAGTATTCGCAATTTTTTCATTTTTTAAATTCAAAGGTAAAAATAATTGATTATCCAAATAAAGAAAATCAAATCGACTTTAATATATAAGTATTTCGCGGAGTTCGTAAAACCTGATTATTGTCTAACATTTGTTTCAATACAAATAGAATGTCTTCCTCTTCATAATTTAAGTGGATCATCAATTGTTTGGTGTCCATTTCTCCTTGTTCTTTAAGACATAAATCAAGCGCCTGCTGAACCTGGTGATATATACTGGAACTGAATTGGTTATGTTTTGTTTTGTTTAAACAAACGCTACATTTTTGACAGTCTTCCTTTCTGTTTTCTCCAAAATAATTCAACAAAAGAACTACCTTACAGGTGGTATCGTTTTCTACAAAATAAACCACTTCATCTATTTTATGTTTTTTATTCTTGTAGTATTGTTTTACATAAGGAATCAAAGGATTTATGGTAAAATCATCTTCGCGCGGAACTAAAAACTCTACAGTTGAGTCTTGATCAGCTAAAGTCAGATCTATCACTTCTAAATCTGCTAATTTCCTGAGCTGTTGATTTATCTCTGTTCGAGACATGCCGGCTTTAACTTCCAAAGTTTTAAGATCTATGGTGGTCTTGTAAGTGAAAAAACCTCCTTGCATTCGAAGTAAAGTACTTGTTAATCGTTTAAAATGTCTGTGATTATCTAAAAAAGCGTACAACTCTCGGTTTGGAATTTTAAAAAAAACTTCTGTACGCTGTTTAAATTCTCTGGAAAGTTTAAGAACTTCAAGTCTATCTAAAAACTGTAATACATTATAAGTGAGATATGTGTTTAAATTGTAGGTATGACAAAAATCCAAAAAATTAAAATTATATTCTTTTTCAACACCTTCACCATAAGCGATAGAAAAATATGTGTTTAATTTCTTATAAACCAATTTAGTAGTTTTTGGAGTAGGGGCATTTTTTAAAAATTGATCCTTGAGCCTTAAAATATCTGCATTGTCATAAACCAAAAAAGCATTCGATTCTTGTTGATTTCTACCCGCGCGACCCGCTTCTTGATAGTAACTCTCCAAGCTGTCGGGCAACTGATAGTGAATCACATTTTTCACATTGGCCTTGTCAATTCCCATCCCGAAAGCAGTTGTAGCAACCATGACATTAAATTTTTCCCTTTGCCAATCGTTTAAAAGCTTCTTTTTTTGATCAGCATTCATTCCTCCGTGAAATGCTGCTGCAGAAATATCATGATGATTAAAAAAGTTTTTCAGGTTGATAGTCAATTTTCTACTCCGTACATAAACGATGGAAACTCCAGGGTTTTTCTTTAGAAATTTTTGAATTTCGTAATTTTTATCATCTGTTTTGCGAATGAGTAAACTGATATTAGGTCGGGCAAAGCTCTTTCTGACAATCGTCGCTTTCTCCAAAGATAAATTTTCCCTGATATCCTGTAAAACTCTTTCAGTAGCAGTAGCAGTTACCGCAATAAAAGGAACTTCGGGCTGTAAGTCTCTCAAAATATTTATCTCCCTATAAGCCGGTCTGAAATCATGTCCCCATTCTGAAATACAATGCGCTTCATCAATAGCAATCAGGTTTACATCCATTTCACGAATATATTCCATAACTATTTCCTGTTGAAGTCGTTCAGGGGAGAGATATAAGAATTTAAAATTGCCGTATAAAGAATTGTCCAGTTTTCGAGTGAGCTCTTTAAAAGGCATAGAACCACTGATGCTCATCGCTTTTATGTTCTTATTACGCAAGGTTTCAACTTGATCTTGCATCAAAGAAATCAGAGGGGAGATTACAATACAAATTCCGCTTCTCATCAGTGCTGGCAATTGAAAACAAATAGATTTTCCTGCTCCTGTCGGTAAAAGTGCAATTACATCTTTTTTATCAAGAGTGTTTTTCACCGCTTCGAGTTGGGCAGGTCTTAATCCATCATAGCCCCAATATTTTTTTAAAACTTCATTTGGAGAAAGCATAATTGATGTGATTCAGGATGAAATCTATTCTGGCCTCTACGCCTGCGTGCGGTACTTCAACAAGGTTATATCCAAGATTTTTATAAGATTTTCGAATAAATAGATCTATTTTTTTTGCTTCTCCCAAAGTCTCATATCGCTCATTGTCAGAAGTATATATTTTATCCCAAATGGGAAAAATGAAAACTTGATCATATCGATGTTCAAGATTGGCCTCTATAAATCTATCAGGGACCGCTTCATTTTGAAATTCCATATAAGCACTTATTTCAGGAATACCACGATCGAAAAAACAAACTTCTCCAGAGAGTTTTTCTGCTGTTCGATATTGTTGAATTCTTCCTTTCAACAATTTTTGACTAAACAATAAGGGATCTTTCAAAAATAGCTGACTTATTCCTTCGGTTTGAGCTTCCAATATAATTTGTCTGGAAATTTCATGAAGACAGTGCCAACCTTGGCGCCCCAAGGCTCTAATAGTTTCCGATTTCCCTGTTCCCGGTCCTCCCGCAAATACGATTTTACGAATTTCCACCATTTATAGTTGTAAAATTTAGAAAAGCAATTTACTAAAATAAGAGAATAAGCCTATATTTGTAACTATAAAGTATTATCTAATTTATGAAAGACGATATAAATCACGACGAGTTTTACGATAATTTAGAAAAACAGCTGGCAGAAGCCGAGACTTGGCCTTCAGAATATCTATATAAATTTATTGTACCGGCCTCTATTAAAAAAATAGCAAAAATTGAAAAGATTTTTGATCATACTGGTGGAGAAATCACAACAAAAGATTCTTCCGGAGGAAAATATACCAGTGTTACCATTCGTGTAGAAATGGATTCCCCCGAATCGGTTATTGATAAATATAAAGAAGTAGGGGAGCAAGTAGAGGGAGTAATTTCACTTTAGGAATTATTTTTCCTCCATTTTTATAGTTTTGCTGAAAATAATCGCTGAAAAACAGAATAATTCTCCTTCAAATTTTGGATTAAGAAATTTAACCATATCTTTGTCAGTCCGTATAAAGTTTCCGGTTGTTCTTCTTTATTTGTAACCGAGAATCTGACTTAAATATAATTACACTTACTTAATCAACAATTTTGATAAATAACTTAGAATATAATTCAGAACGCAACAAGCTCATCATTCCTGAATATGGCCGACATATTCAAAAAATGGTCGAAATAACTACGGAAGTAGAGGACGATGAAAAAAGAAACGAAATGGCTCATGCCATCATTAAAGTGATGGGGAATTTGTCTCCGCATTTAAGAGACGTACCTGAGTTTCAGGAACAACTATGGGATCAGCTATTTATGATGAGTGATTATAAATTGGAAGTAGACTCGCCTTTTCCTAAACCAACAGCGGCTGAGAAAGCTGTTAAACCGGATCCTTTACCTTATCCGGAAAATAATCCGAAATACAGATTCTATGGCAACAATATTAAAAAAATGATCGATGCTGTATCAAAGTGGGAAGACGGACCTAAAAAAGAAGGTTTGATTTTAACTATTGCCAACCATATGAAAAAAAGTTATCTGAACTGGAATAAAGATGTGGTGGAAGACAATGTTATTTTTAAGCATTTGTATGATTTAAGTGATGGAAGAATAGATCTTAATCCGAAAGACGAAGATTTAAGAAAAGCATCCAACTTAGTTAAAGGTCGAAAGGGAGGACATCATAAAAGAAGAAGACCAAAAAGACATTCCAGAGGAAGAAAACGAAATTAGAATTTGTTTAAATCAAATGAGAAAACAGGCATTCATTGTGAATAGCCTGTTTTTTTATTGGATAAAGAGAGGCCTTCTAAAAATATTACTTGGGACTTAACGATAAATTATCACCATAAAACTGACCAAAAGTTTTATCTTCTAATATTAATTGTATTTTTAGGCTTCTTAAATTTACACATAGTAATATCTATATCTACTTTAAAATATGGCAACATTTCAAATTGAGGGCGGTCGTCAGCTTAAGGGTGAAATAAATGCGCAAGGAGCTAAAAATGAAGCGTTACAAGTTCTCTGTGCAGTTTTGCTTACTCCTGATAAAATCACAATTCATAATATACCCGATATCCGTGATGTTAATAAACTGATTGAAATTCTTCAGAATATCGGGGTGAAGGTAAAGGAGTTAAAAAAAGGAAGTTTTAGTTTTCAAAGTGACGATCTGGATTTTGATTATTTATACAGTCCGGATTTCAGAGAAGATGGCGGAAAAATAAGGGGGTCGATTATGATTGTTGGTCCTTTGTTAGCAAGATTTGGAAGGGGTTTTATTCCTCGTCCGGGAGGAGATAAAATCGGAAGACGAAGGTTGGATACTCACTTTGAAGGGTTTGTTAAATTAGGAGCAGAGTTTAAATACGATCGCGTAAATCGGTGTTATAGTGTAGAGGCTCCCAACGGACTTCAAGGAAAATATATGTTGTTGGAAGAAGCTTCGGTAACCGGAACAGCAAATATAATTATGGCAGCCAGTTTGGCAGAAGGAGAAACTACTATCTACAATGCGGCTTGCGAACCTTATATTCAGCAATTGTGTGATATGTTGGTTGGTATGGGCGCGAAAATTCAAGGAATTGGATCTAATCTGCTAAAAATAACCGGTGTAAAAAACCTGAAAGGTTGTGAACATACCATAGGTCCGGATATGATTGAAGTGGGGTCTTGGATTGGA
>DATGSA010000083.1:0-5821 GCA_035303085.1 Flavobacteriaceae bacterium | reverse complement strand
TGTCATACCAGTCGGCGTGTTCTTTTTGCGTATCTCCTAAGTAAAAGCTCAGTCCGACAGAAAATGTCGTATTCATTCCGGTAAACCCTCTGGAGTTGGCATTTCCTACTTTTTCGCCTACGGAGCCTGTTCCGTCTGTTGTGTTATCTTGGTTTACTGTACCATAGATACTCAAATCGAGGTTGGCTGCCAACCAGTTGGTAATTCTAACTTGTGGGGTAACACCTAAGGTGAATATAGACATATAGTCATCTTCTCCGTCCAATTCATTTTCTGACCATTTCATCAGTCCAACTCCCATACCACCATGGCCTAAAAGGTTGACACGATTCGTCCAATTACGGAAACCCATAATAGTACCCAAGTTTACAACTCCTTGCAGGGTCACGGTACTTAATTCAGTATTAAACGGTTTACTTTGGCTACCCGGAGTGATTTTGTCATAACTTCCTTGTAGTTGCAGACCAAATTTGGTATTAATCATATACCGTACTGCCAAATCAGCGTGAAAACTCGCATCTACTCCTTCTCCAAAAGCATCTTTTTTTCCTCTAAAGGGGAAAGTAGCCGACCAATATCCCGGAGCGAAAGGACGATCCATTTTATTGGTTCCGAAGTGGGCTTCTATAGACCAGTGTTTGTAATTCTTTCGAATGTTTTCTTCAACATCATTTTGTTGTTCATTGTCGGTTTGATTGGGATCGCTTTCTTGAGCCCATACAAATGAAGTGAGCAACAAGAATGAAAATAGCGTAATTAGTTTTCTCATAAGGCTAAATTAGTTTTTAAGACGATAACAAGGAACAAAGATATGAAAGTTATCATAAATTAAAATATTTTCAATGCTTTTCTATAAAATTTTATTCTTACAGTAAGAGTATCACCGGTATTATTACCGAAAAGACATTGATATTTTAATTCCCGATAACGGTAAAACCTCTGTATTTAAAGACATTTTAATGAAATGTTTAATAAATTCATCCTCCCGTCTATTACAGTGACAAAAATCATTAATCTTAGCTGAACTGCCAAATTATACGAGCTATTATTTTAAAATTTGTTCTATTTTCTATTTAAAAACTGATTAAAATTGATATTCCGCAAGTTCTTTGTCTTAATATATCTAATAATAACTTCCTATTATTGAAAAAATCAATTAATTAATCCTGTCGTTTTCTCTTTATCTCTGATTTCTATATCTATTTAAGCATTTTAATATTTTTAAATTAAATTCGACATAATGAGGAAAATAGAACACCAATTTAATCATTTGAAGTTTTAACGTAAAATTAAAACTCATTTCTATAGTTTTGCAACCGATGAATTTGATTATTTTGATATGATGAAGAAAAAAATATGGCTTTCCACGCCACATATGGGTGGGTCGGAACAAAAATATATTCAAGAAGCTTTTGACAGTAATTGGATAGCTCCTTTAGGCCCTAATGTAAATGGTTTTGAAAAAGATTTGCAAAATTATCTCCAAGATGATATCGAAGTTGCTGCGCTAAGTTCCGGAACTGCAGCCATTCATTTGGGGTTGATTTTACTGAATGTCAAAAAAGGAGATGAGGTAATTTGCCAATCGATGACTTTTTCAGCTTCAGCCAATCCTGTTTTATACCAAGGAGCCAAACCGGTTTTTGTGGACAGTGAAAAAGACACTTGGAATATGTGTCCGAATGCTTTAGAAGAAGCGATTAGTGATCGAATTGAGCTTGGCAAAAAGCCCAAAGCTATTATTGCTGTTCATTTATACGGAATGCCTTATATAGCTGATGAAATAAATGCCGTAGCCCAGAAATATGATATCCCTGTAATTGAAGATGCCGCTGAGGCTTTAGGAAGTCATATCCAAAATTCTATGTGTGGTACGCTGGGTACTTTTGGAATTCTTTCTTTTAACGGAAATAAAATTATTACCACCTCCGGAGGTGGCGCTTTGGTAACGCACAATCTTAAAGCTAAGGAAAAAGCAGTGTTTTATGCAACTCAGGCCAGAGATGATGCTCCGCATTATCAACATTCCAAAATAGGATACAATTATAGAATGAGCAATGTCTTGGCCGGAATCGGTCGTGGTCAGATGGAAGTACTTCAAAAGCGAATTGACAAACGAAGAGCGAATTATAAGTTCTACCAAAAATCATTGGGAAACCTGCCCGGATTTGAATTTGTTGCAGAACCCGACGGTTTTTTCAGCAACCGCTGGTTATCTACTGTGTTGATAGATACTCAAAACTCCGGTACAAATACCGAAGAGATTCGCACGGCCTTAGAAAATGAAAACATTGAGACCCGACCATTATGGAAACCGATGCACTTACAACCTATATTTAAGGATTACCCCTATTATGGCGAAAAAGTTGCTGAAAACCTTTTTAATAGTGGGCTTTGTTTACCTTCGGGAACAAACTTAACAGAAGAAAATCTAAATCGGGTTGTTACGAAAATCAAGGGAGTGATTAAAAATTAACTAAAATTATATTTTTTGAAATACCAAATTCTAAACAGTAACAACCAAATGCTCACTAATTGATGCAGAATACTCAATACAGTTGTTTATTCTATTTTTATTCGCCATCTTCAAGATAGATGCTTAAAACATTGTAAACTAATTGCTATACTTATAACAAATTGAATGCTGGGAAACCCCTTTAATTATTTAATAAATCATATCTTTACATAAGAATTTCCTTATAAATGAGTTGGCCTACAAAATATAAAAAAATTTACCTAAAAGGTATTCATTCTTTGTTGCAGAATTATATGCCTAGAGGTTTTATTTTTGCTATTGATGTTATACTGGCTTTTATAGCAGCTTATATTACTTATTTTTTGGTTTCATCCATTACCGGGTTGCCTTTTGAGTTTTTTCGTATCCCTTGGCAGATATTTTTTGTAGTAGGTGTACAAGCACTAATTATGGCCATTGCTAAATCTTATGCCGGAATTGTCCGTTATTCGAGTCTTAAAGATGCGGCGAAACAATTTCAAGTAGTAGCCTTATGTTTGTTTGTCCTGCTTATTATCAATCAAATATGGTTTCTTATCGATGGACAACGATTTATATCCAACCAAACGTTGATTGTTTATGCCATCATCGCTTTCCCGCTTCTTTTTATTTTTCGCGTATTGGTCAAAGGAACCTATGAAATGATAATACGCGACTCCCCTACTTCAAGAGCATTAATATTAGGCGTAACCCATGAAGATGTTGCTATGGCTTCGGGATTGATGGAACAAAAAGGTGCAAGCTTTTCCCTTGTTGGTTTTTTAGACAACGAGGATAAAACCAAAAAAAATCACATTTTTGGAATGCCGGTTTATTCCCTCGATCAACTCAAACCCGATAATAAAATTGCTGATGCGATAATTATCAATGACCATAAGCTCCTAAAACTACAAAAGTCAGATACCACGATTTTGTCTCAATTATTGGACAAGAAACTAAAAATTTATAAACTACCCGAACTGCAAAGTTGGATGAAACCCGCAGAATCGGATTTTGAACGCCTTAAGGAAATCAATATTGAAGACCTTCTCCAGCGATCTCCGATCAAGCTCAACAATGCGAAATTATTTTCAATTTATCAACATAAAACAATTATGGTAACGGGTGCGGCAGGTTCGATTGGCAGTGAAATTGTTCGGCAACTTATCCCTTTTAATCCCGACCGCATCATATTAGTCGATCAGGCAGAATCACCTCTTCACGAACTCAGTTTAGAACTGGTTAATAAAAATACGAAAATTCAGTTTGAAAAAGTTATTGCCAATGTGAGGAACCGAAAGCGGATGCAGCAGGTTTTTGAATTATTTCGTCCGGAAATTGTTTTCCACGCCGCGGCTTACAAACATGTTCCGATGATGGAACTCAATGGCATTGAAGCGATTAGTGTTAACTTTTTTGGAACGCATAATATTGCAGAACTCGCTGTGGAATATGAGGCAGAGCGATTTATCTTAGTCTCGACAGATAAAGCGGTCAATCCAACCAATATAATGGGCGCCACAAAACGCTCGGCCGAACTTTTTATTCAACACCTCTCCAATCAAACGAATCACAAAACTACTTTTGGAACCACAAGATTTGGAAATGTATTGGGCTCTAATGGATCCGTGGTCCCCTACTTTAAAAAGCAAATCGCAGCCGGCGGACCGATTACCGTCACTCACCCTGACATCACCCGGTATTTTATGACTATTGATGAAGCTTGTCAACTCGTTTTGGAAGCTGGTGCTATGGCGCACGGAGGAGAAATCTTTGTCTTTGATATGGGAAAACCTATTAAAATTCTGGATTTAGCGCATCAAATGATTCGACTTTCAGGACGAGTTCCTGAAGATGATATAAAAATTGAGTTTACAGGATTAAGACCGGGAGAAAAATTATATGAAGAGCTATTAGCTGATGAAGAAAACACAACTAAAACACACCACGAAAAGATTTTAATAGGGCATGCCACTTCTCGTTTTTCAGGTGAAGAATTAATAGAATTATGCAATCAGCTCAAAGAAATCACAAATACTTATAACGATATCAAAGCGGTGAAAATTCTCAAAAAACTCGTTCCGGAATATAAACAGACTAAAAATGCTGCGTGGTGAGTGATTAAATGGAAAGATCTTAATTTGAAACAGCAAACAAAACCCTTTAGAAAAGACTTGATTTTATCATAGAATACGGGCAAAGTACTACCCAAACCTAATCCTTTACCTCATAAAAATCTTCTGAAAAAACAGAAGACCGCAGTAAACCCTTCTTTGTGAACGCTGTGCAAAGCTTTGTGTTTTCCATGGGTAAACAGAAAATATCATCTACAAAAGTCCTTTATCCTCAAAGCTCCTATATATTTGCAAATTCAGATCTTTTAATTCAGTTCAGCTTGAAAATAACCAAGAATAAACTACTGTCGGCGATATAAAATGCTCAAAAAACTCAATAAAAATTCTTTTATCATAGCGATTATAATCAGCATCGCAATCGCCTATTTCCTCCCCCAAGTCGGCGCTGACGGAAGTCCGGTAAATCTGAACCTGATCAACAGTATTGGAATATCGTTAATATTCTTTTTCTATGGTGTTAGTTTAGACAATTCGGCTATTAAAAACGGATTGAAGAACTGGAAACTTCACGTTTCGGTGCAGGCCATTACATTTTTATTGTTCCCCTTGCTGGTTATGGCTTTTTATCCGCTGGTTAAACATACTGAATATCAGTTGCTCTGGTTATCTTTTCTATTTATGGCCGCCTTGCCCTCCACCGTATCTTCCTCTGTAGTTATGGTGTCTATGGCCAGAGGAAATTTACCGGCAGCTATTTTTAATGCGAGTATATCGGGCATCTTGGGAATAATTCTTACACCCTTGTGGCTGATGCCTTTCGTACAACAATCGAATATCGAATTTGATTTTACGACAATTTATCTTCAACTGACCACCGAAATTATTATTCCCCTCGCACTGGGATTGTTACTGAGAAGATTCCTGTCCAGATTTGCCAATAAATACAAACGGCAGTTAGATCGATTTGACAAATTTATCATCCTATTGATTATCTATAAAAGCTTTGTTCAGTCTTTTGAAGATAAAATATTCAGTAAACTTGATATATGGCATCTAACTATAATGGCAATCATCGTTTTAATTTTATTTTTCTTGATTTATGGAATTACCGGTTGGATAGGCAAATTATTAAAATTTAATCACGCCGACCAAATCACCAACCAATATTGTGGCACAAAGAAATCCCTTATTCACGGGGCGGTATTCTCCGAAGCCATGTTTGGCCAAACCAGTATTGTCGGAATTTTACTGT
>DATGSA010000082.1:0-16734 GCA_035303085.1 Flavobacteriaceae bacterium | reverse complement strand
GCATTTTGCTTTCTAATGCCAGATCATCTAATTCTGCTTTACCCAATTTTCTTAAAGCTTCAATAATTTTTTCTTCTTCAGGCGAAAGATCGACAAACAATTGCGTTTGCGGCTTGGATTTTTCTTTTTCGATATCCCAATTCAGCAAATAGATAATATCTTCTGCACAGGTAATCGCTTGAGCTTTATTGGTTTTGATAAGCGTATTACAGCCTTTACTCATCCGATCAGTTGGTCTTCCGGGAACAGCAAATACCGGTCTATCATAAGAAAAAGCAATATCTGCAGTTACTAAAGAGCCCCCTCGTTCTCCACTTTCTACTACCAAAGTAGCTTCACTCATTCCTGCGATAATTCGATTTCGACTCAAAAAATTCTTTCGGTCCAATTCTGCTTGGTTCCAAAAATTTGTGACTAATCCCCCGTTTGCTTCTACTGTAGCTTTATATTTATAGTGATCTTTGGGGTATATTTTAGTCAAGCCTTGAGCCATACACCCAATGGTTTGGAGGTTATTTTTTAAAGCGGCTTTATGGGCTGAAATATCTATTCCAAAAGCAAAACCCGAAACAATTATAGGGTTTAATGGAGCCAAACCTTCAATAAGTTTATTGACAAATGCTTTGCCGTGAACGGTAGCTTTTCTCGTCCCTACGATACTAAGAATTGGTCGGTTTTTTAAACTGATATTTCCTTTTTGGAAAAGTAAAATCGGTGAATCAATACAATGTTTGAGTAATTCCGGATAAGTTTTATCTTTAAAATACCTCACCTGAATATCATTTTTGCGTATTAATTCCAATTCTTCTTCCGCAGCTTTTAAATAACGCTCATTGAAAAACTCTTTTAATTTTTCAGTTCCAAATCCCTCTATTTTAAGCAGATCCGATTTTTTAGTTTTGAATAAGTTTTCGGCTGTTTCAAATTTCCGCAATAATTTTTTAGCGGATATATCCCCTATATTAGGCAAAGCCTGTAAACGCAAAAGTGAGATAAGTTCAGAATCCGTCATATTATCAAAGGGTTTTCATGGTGTTATTGGACTTTTAAAGATACACAATAAATCGAAAAAGCGAATTTTTATTTTCAAGAGCGATTGTTATTTACTTTTTAGTGTTTTATAAGAAGATCTATGAAAATTAGGCTGTAGGTTAATTTTAATTTCAAAACTATATTTCAGAGGCTTGAAATTGGTTCGAATACAGAAAACTCAATTGTTTTTTTGTTTTTCTCTCACTTAAAGTTTTTTTGAAAAACACCGTTAGTTTTCTTTTATCCCGCCTGAATGAAAACTTGCGTAAAATGACAGATGAGATTAGAAAAATGGTTAATTTAAATCAGAGTCAAGAATATAATTTAAACTTGATAATAAAACATCATAAAAGCGAGGGCAATTACCGAATATATCAAAGTTAACGGTGCTCCAACTTTAAGAAAATCCGTAAACTTATATTCTCCTGGGCCATAAACCATCATATTGGTTTGGTAACTGAAGGGGGTATGAAAAGAAGCTGAAGCTGCAAAAGCAATAGCTATAAATACCGCAGTCATATCTAAACCGGAAGCTTGTGAAGCGATAGAATAGGCCATAGGAAAAACGATAGCTACTGCAGCCGCATGAGTAACAAAAGAAGCTAAAATCAACGTCACCAGATAAATGCCTATAAGGATTCCTTGATTTCCCATAGGTTCAAATAGTGTTAGAAACCCGGTAGCCGCTATTTCTGCCACTCCGGAATTGATTAAAGCAGCACTGAAAGCCAAGGAAGCTACTAAGACTACAAATAAGTTTACGCTAAATTGTTTTTTTAAATTTGTTATGCTCACCATTTTAGAAGCCACCATATAACTGATCAAGATTAATAAGGCAAAAAACAAATTTATCTTTTCAAAAGCCAGTCCCGCAATAACCCCCAATAAAACCCCTATAAACCCTCTTCGAGCTGTTTTGGAAACCTTTCCTATTTTCTTAATAGAAACCACATAAAGATCATCTTCTTGATAAGATTGTTTTCTAAAATCTTTACCGGGCACAATTAATAATAAATCCCCGGGTTGAAGTTTTATTTTATCAATCCCTCGTTTTAGTTCTACGCCATTTCGATGTATTCCTATTACGGCGGCTCCATAGTGCTCTCTAAAGTTAGATTCCTTTAAAGTATGACCTATCAATGCAGAATTTGTGGGAATCAAGGTTTCGATTAACTCTCTTTCATCATCTTCTTTGTCTTCTTCCTCCAAACTGTCTTGAAAATTTTTTATTTTTTCTTTGCCGTCTTCCCCTGTAAATTTTGGAATAGAAAAATCATCTCGTCGTTTCAGAAGTTCAATAATCTTTTCTGAATTACCCACAAATACCAAGTTGTCTTTTTGACGAATTATTTCATCCGGCGGAACTGGCGAAATTCTTACTCCATAACGGACAATTTCAAAAAGATCAATTCCATTTAAGTCGGCTAAATCAGCTTGTTTAATTGTTTTTCCAATAATTTTTGCATCCTCGGTCAAGTTTACTTCCACCATATATTCCCTTGATTTCTTCTGAATCATTTTAAATAACTTTTCTTTACCCGGTAAGATGGCGTATCCTATGGTGGAGAGAAAAATTACCGTACCAAGTGAAACTAATATCCCGGGAAAGAAATAATCCAAAAATCCCGGGGGAGTTGCTCCTTCCGATTCTGCCAAACCGCTTAAAATTAAATTAGTCGATGTACCAATTACTGTGATCATTCCTCCTGACATAGCAGCATAAGACAGAGGTATCAAGAGTTTAGAAGGGGCGACGTCTTTTTTTCTCGCCCACTCATAAACATACGGCAAAAACAAAGCAACAATTGGGGTATTATTCAAAAACGAGGAAAAAACAGATACCGTAGGAGTCATTCTCGCGATAAATCCCCTCCCGGTTTTTGCGCTTCCAAATATTTTATCCATCCATTTTAAAATATTAAAATTGGTTCGTATCCCGAAGGTTATGAAGATTAACAGAAAAATACTCAATATGGATTCATTGGCTAAGGACAGTAGAAAATCGTTCGTATCAATAATTCCACTTATAAGAAAAACTAATACTGCTCCAAAAAAAATATAAGCCGGTTTAAATTTTTCTACCAATAAAAGCCCCATTAACGCAATGGTTACCGTTATTACAATAATGTGTTGAGCTAATTCCGGAAGTTCAAACATTATCTAAACTTTTTAAATATTAGATTTAAAGGTCAATTTAGACATTTAAATTTTATCAACCCCAAAAAATTATTCATTCCAACAAAGTCTAATTGTTGAGTAAATTTTAAATGCAATAATTGAAATAGAGAATCAAATACTCCTAATTATAGATTTACAATCTCCTCGATCCGTTTAAGCACAATTTCAGGACTAATACTTCTCATCACATCTTCATATCCCGAAACTTCTTTATCTCCAAAAACAGAAGTCGGCAATTGAGGATATTTTTCTAAATCCGGCAAAATTTGATTTTCTTGGGGTTGCCCGAAAGGGGCAAATCCGGCAAATGGATGGGTGGCTCCCCAAATCGTAATTACCGGAACATTGAACATCGCAGCCAAATGGCCATTTCCGCTATCCATAGAAATCATTAAATCCAAATTAGCTATCGAGATTATTTCGTCTTCAAAATCCAACTTTCCGGCTACAGAGATGACATTTTCATATTGTGAGGATAATTTATCCATTAATTCAATTTCCCTTTTTCCTCCACCAAATAGTAAGATTTTAAATCGATGAGTTTTATCCAATTGAGCAATTAATTTTTCCATCAAATCCAAAGGATAGGTTTTTGATCGGTGCGCTGCAAAAGGAGCTATTCCAATCCAATCTTGATTTGAATTACCGATGAGACTGATAATTTTAGTGGATATTTCAGGTTTTTTAAGCCTTGCAGGTTGATTTAAATCAATTTTATAACCTAACTCTTCAAAAACTTTCACATACCGTTCAGGCGTAGTCTTTAAGGGTTTAAATGTTTTATTTGTGAAACGCGTCAAAGCTTTTTTCTCCTTTCTCCCTTTATCAATTACAGCAGAGGGAATACCGGCTAAAGAAAATTGAGCACGAATAATTTTACTGCGCAATACATCGTGCAAATCTGCAACTTGATCAAAACCCAGTTTTTTGAGTTGTTTTCCTAATTTAAGCACTCCAAAAAAACCTTTGTGTTCGTGTTTTGTATCTGCTGCTACAATACTGATTCTTTCTTGGGGCAGGGTTTTGAAAATAGGTATAAAAAATATTTTGGTTACTACAGTAATTTTAAGTTGAGCATAGGTATTTATCAACCGCAACAAAACAGGAACTACCATTGCGCAATCACCCATTGCAGACAACCGGATCACCAAGATATTAGACTTAATCTTTTGCACTTTTTCGGTTTAAGTTTGCAATATAGCATGAAAAACGAAGTAGAAAAGTACTTTTCTAAATCAAAATCACATATATCAGCTCTTTTCTATTTTTCTAAATATTTAATTATATTTGTTGTAATTAAAAATCTAAAAAAAAATTATGGCCGGACATAGTAAATGGTCGAATATCAAACGTAAAAAGGGAGCTGCTGATGCGAAACGCGGTAAGATTTTTACTCGAATCATTAAGGAAATCAACGTTGCAATAAAAGAAGGAGGGGGAGCTGATCCGGATACCAATGCGGCTTTGCGTAATGCAATTGCCAATGCTAAAGGTGTCAATATGCCTAAAGATAATATCAAACGGGCCATTAAAAAAGCAAGTGGAGCAGATGCGGATAATTATGAAGAAGTAACTTTTGAAGGTTATGGACCCAACGGAATTGCATTTTTTATTGAATGTACGACCGACAACACCAACAGAACCGTAGCCAATATCAGGGCGATTTTTTCAAAAGCCAACGGAAGTTTGGGTAAAAACGGTTCTTTGGAATTTCTTTTTGAACGAAAAGGAGTTTTTACCCTGGAAAAGGAAATGGTCAAAATGGAGTTGGAAGAGCTCGAACTCGAACTGATCGAAAGCGGGTTGGAATCTATGGAAAGCGATGATGAATTCATCACTATCTATACTGAATTCAGCGATTTTGGATTGATGGCGCAAGCGTTGGAAGATCTAAATATCGAAGTGAAGAATTCAACTTTGGAAAGAATTCCATTGAACACGATTGAACTGCCTTTGGAACAAGCCAAACAGATTTTGGATATGGAAGAAAAGTTTGAAGATGATGATGATGTTCAAAATGTTTTTCACAATATGGAAGTTACCGATGAATTGATTGCTGCAATGGAATAATGTTTTCAGAATTCAATCGATAAAAAACAAAATCCCTGATAGAATTTTCCATCAGGGATTTTATTTTTTAATCCACTATCAAATTATTATGGATAAATAACGATTTTGGATTGATTCGGTAAGTGTCTTTCCAGTTTTCCAGGCAGTCTTTGCATATTGTGATTATAAGAAATCGAACTGTTTCTCGCTCCAACCACAAACAACAGATCCGTATCCTTGATGTCTTTGGATAGGATAAAGAAATCTTCCCAATCTTTAAACTGTTTAAATTCTATCGATAAACTCAGCTTATTGTTTTTGATGAATTTTTCGATAAAATGATAGGTCGTTTCTGTACAACGAAGTTCGATCGGCATGGAAAGTTCTACAGAAAGTTGAGCCATTTTGTTCATCCAAACCACGAATCCTTCTTCAAATTCTGCGTGGGGAGGAATCACGGCAAACAATCTTTTATGATCGATCAAGGACGCTTTAAAATCACAGATAAACAAGGTTTTTTCGGTCAGGGAAATAATGCTTCCCATTTTATCACCGATTATTTTATCGATAAAACCAACGCGTTCGGGCCATCCGAGGAAAATCAGATCCACCATCACTTCACGTGCTGTTCTGGCAATTCCGCTTGCTGCGTTGTGATCGATAGTTGCTTTTACGTCAACTTTGGTTTCAGAAGCTTTGGTTTCTTTTAGAACGGTTTCAAGACTTTCTTTGGCTTGAATAATTTTCTTTTCGGCTTCATCATTATTTGGAACCACACTCAAAATCGTCAATGGAATCTGAGAGTTTTTATCTTTCACATAAACCGAAAAATCCATCATTTTTTCAATATTATGTGTATTCACAATCGGAATCAAAATCGTTTCATCCGCCATGGCCGGATCGAGTTTATAATCATCTTCCGTGTCTTTAATCACTTCAACAGCAGCTTTCTCTGTTACCAGTGAAGCGACGATACAGGTAATCAATATCAAAATAACCGTTCCGTTCAGAATGTGATCATCGATAATTCCGGCTTCGTGTCCAACCATAATAATTGCCAAGGTTGCTGCTGCGTGTCCACTGCTCAGACCAAAAATAAGTCCTCTTTGTCCTTTCGTAAATTTATAAACCAACTGCGTGACCCAAGCTGCCAACCATTTTCCAATCAATGCGACAATAGTCAGAGTTGCAGCGATGATCAAAGCCATAGGACCATTGAAAATCACGCTGACATCCACAATCATTCCCACACTGATGAAGAAGAAAGGTATAAACAATGAATTTCCGATAAACTCGATTCTGTTCATCAAGGTCGAAGAATTCGGAACGAGTTTGTTCAATGCCAATCCAGCGAAGAAAGCTCCGATAATTGCTTCAAGTCCAGCTATTTCTGCCAAGAATGCCGCCAAGAATACGACGGCGAGAATAAATATATAATGCGAGTGTTTTTCACTGGCAAACTGTCTAAAAAACCAGCGGGTCAACATCGGAATCACATAAAACATAAACGCTGAGAAAAGGACAATTCCCACTGCGAGCTGAATCCAGAATTCCTGTGAAAGTCCACCGGAATGCGATCCTAAAATAACCGCCAATAGAATCAAAACCGCAGTGTCGGTGATAATCGTTGCTCCAACCGTAATCGAAGTAGCCACATTTTTCGCCAAACCGAGTTTACTGACAATTGGATAACTTACCAAGGTATGTGTTGCAAACATACTCGCTGTCAATAAAGCTGCTTCCTGATTGATGTGTTCATCATATTGTCCGAGGATATAATAATAAACCGGATAACCAATCGCCAACGGAATGGCAAAGGTAAAAAATCCAAAAACCAGACTTTTATTTTTGTGGGCTTTAAATTGGTTCATATCCAGTTCAAGACCGGCGATGAACATAATATACAAAAGACCTATGGTCGAAAAAATTTCTATTTTATCGGATTCCAAAACATTAAAACCTTCAGGTCCGATTACTATTCCCGCTATAATCAACCCGATAATTCCGGGTATTTTTACTTTTTTCAGAATGATCGGAGCAAGTAGGATAATGAATAATATCAATGAAAATATCAAGACCGGGCTTTGCAGGGGCAATTCAAAATGCTCGAGAAATTGATCTAAAAAACTCTTGTTCATATCACTTTGGATAAAATTAAACGGCTAAAAATAATTAATTCCCATTCATTAAAAACCAAATTTTCAATTAATCGCAAAAAAAAATCTCCATTATTTTCATTTTAGAATCAAAATTATGTCAATAATCAAATAAATTACGGCTCTAATTTTATGTTTTTTAGTATTTTGCCCCATTAATTTTTCTCTATGAAAATATATCAGATCGAGGCCGGAAACTTTAAGCTGGATGGTGGAGCGATGTTTGGCGTGGTTCCAAAAACGCTTTGGTCAAAAACAAATCCTGCCGATCAGAACAATATGATCGATATGGCGACCCGTTGTATGTTGATCGAAGATGGAAATCATTTGATCTTGATCGACAATGGAATGGGAGACAAACAATCAGATAAGTTTTTTAAATATTATTATCGTTGGGGAGATTTCACTTTGGAAAAATCCTTAGCTAAATATGGTTTCCACAAAGATGATATTACCGATGTATTTTTGACCCATCTGCATTTTGATCATTGCGGGGGAAGTATTCAATGGAATAAAGATCGAACGGGATATGAACCTGCTTTTAAAAATGCAAAATTCTGGACGAACATAGAACATTGGAATTGGGCCGTTCATCCTAACGCACGTGAAAAAGCTTCTTTTCTAAAGGAAAATCTTATGCCGATTAAAGAAAGTGGACAACTTCATTTTATTGAACGTGAAGAAGAACAAGGCGCTAAATATATTGAAGAACTCGGATTTGGGGTTTTATTTGTCGATGGACATACCGATAAACAAATGCTTCCGCACATTCAATATCAAGGTAAAACTTTGGTATTTGTAGCAGATTTAATACCTACTGTTGGTCATATTCCTTTACCCTTTGTAATGGGTTATGACACACGTCCATTATTAACTTTGACAGAAAAAAAAGCATTTTTAGAAGAAGCAGCGGATCGCAATTTTTATTTATTTTTGGAACACGATGCACATCACGAAATCGCTACTGTAAAACATACCGAAAAAGGAGTCCGTTTGGACCAAACATTCACATTTAAAGAAATTTTTAATTCTTAATTTACCTATGAAAAACCGATTGATTAAATACATTTTTGTTGCTTTTGCAATAACCACTCTAATGGCGAGTTGTGGTTCTGCTTTAAAAAACTTGAAGCAAGAACCCTTAAACCATAATGTTTCTAACATGCCTGAAAAACAGGCTAAGCTTGACAAAGATCAGCTCAAAAATTGGCCACACATGGGGATGATTTCAGATACCGTTCCCGGCATCAGTACTAAAAAAGCTTATGATGAAATTATTAAAGACCACAAAGGAGAAACTGTAATTGTCGGCGTATTAGACTCTGGGGTAGATGTTTACCATGAAGATTTGGCCGATGTGATATGGAAAAATGAAAAAGAAATTCCAGGAAATGGAATTGACGATGACGAAAACGGATATGTAGATGACGTATATGGATGGAACTTTCTGGGAGATGCAGTTTATGATAATTTAGAATTCACCAGAATTCTTAAAAAGTTAAAACCTAAATACGAAGGAAAATCCAAAGAAGACATCAGTGCTGACGATTTAAAACAATACGAATTGTATTTAAGAGCGAAAAAAGAACACGCTAAAAAAACCAAAGAAGCAAAGGGTATTGTCAGCCAAATTGAATTTAGCCAAGGACAATTTGAACAAAATAAATCTGCGATATTTTCATCGATTGAAATGATTGAAAAAGAAATCGATTTGGAGGAAATAACACTTTCTGATATAGAGAATTTAGAAACCGATGACCGCGAAATCAAACAAGCCCAAACAAGGGTTGGGATGATTATGGCACAAGCCGAAGCCGAGACAACCGCTGACCTCATAGCGGAATTCAACGAAGCAGAAGAACAGATGAAAAGAGGTAAAGCGTATTATGAAGACCAACTTAAATATTACTTGAATTTAGACTATGACGGTCGTGAAATCGTTGGTGATGATGTAGATGATATTACAGATACAGATTATGGAAACAGTGATGTTACTGGTCCTACAGAAGATAAAGAGGATATTTTACACGGTACACACGTTGCTGGAATTATTGCTGCAACCAGAAATAATGACATCGGAATGGATGGGGTTGCCTCAAATGTAAAACTTATGTCGCTTCGTGCAGTTCCAGATGGTGATGAGTATGATAAAGATATTGCCTTAGGTATTCGTTATGCAGTTGATAATGGCGCTAAAATTATCAATATGAGCTTTGGAAAGTATTTTTCTACGCATCCAGAATGGGTAATCGATGCGATGAAATATGCTGCAGACCATGATGTACTTTTGGTGAAAGCTGCGGGTAACGATAGTAAAGATTTAGATAAAAATCGCGTTTATCCCAATGACCAATGGCCCGGTCAAGAAGAAGAAATCACAGATAATGTGATTGTTGTAGGTGCTTTAAATCCTACTTATGGTGAAAAAATGGTAGCTCCATTTTCTAATTATGGAAAAACAAGTGTGGATGTATTTGCTCCCGGAGCTCGGATTTGGGCAACCGGTCCTATGGACAGTTACAAATTTTTGGATGGAACTTCTATGGCAGCTCCCCAGGTAGCCGGAGTTGCAGCTTTAATAAGATCTTATTTCCCAAAATTAACCGCTGCGCAAGTGAAGAAAGTCATTATGGATAGTGGAATCACATCAGATCAAGAAGTGATATTGGGAGAAAAACAAGATATTAGAAAACCATTCAGTGAAATTTCAAAATCGGGGAGAATGGTTAATCTTTACAACGCTTTGATTATGGCAAGTAAAATGTAAATAAAATTTCAGCGTTTTAAACTCCTTTAAAAGCCCTACAGCAATGCAGGGCTTTTTTCTATTACAATTATTAATAGTTTTTATTGGTGATATTAGTTCCCCTTGAATCCGTATCGAATAAATAATGAATATCTCCAGGATCCTCTATTTGAATACATCGATCTCCTCTTACAGCAATAGGAAAAATCAAGGTTTCAGGATGTTTTACAATAATTTTAATCGCATCCTCCGCAGTTAATTCTACTTCTTCATTCCCATATATACTTTTAAAAACATTATGCTGCTGATCTATCAATTCCGGTACTGTTTTATTTAAAGCTCTGGCTAATTTCATCCAAGTTGTACCGGAAACCTTAGTTTCGGCCAAATTTACCGTAAATAGATCTAAATTACTCGCCTGAGCTGTTGCATAAGTTTTTCGACCAAGTTCGCTTTTAGAATCATAATAAAGCGTGAGTTGCCTTTTATTTTTGTGCCGTCCTTTTTTCATTTGGTTAATTTTTAAAGAAAATTACTATGATTAGCTGTTTATAATTAATGCTTATGAAGCTAATATAAAATATTTTAACGATAATCATACTAATTAATCGAATAATAATTCTCCAATTAAATAAAAACCACATCTTAAAACAGAGTTTAGCTCGATAATTTAAAAGCTTTTTCAACTATGTTTTTTAATTAGTCATGGCTAATAATCTTTTTTTGATTGCAAACAAGGCTTTTTAAAATAACACAGAAAAATCCAACTTTATAACCTTAAAAAAATCAGTGAAAATTAATAATAAACTTGCCTAAAACTGATAACAAAATAGCACTTTTCAAAATATTCTTTTTAATCGATAAAATTTCAATCTTGGTAAATAATAATGATCAGATAAATGAAAATCCTTGATTATACTGAAATAAATTTTTTAAATATTTTGTTCATGTTGTTTTAATTGATGAAATTTTAGGTGAAATATTAAAAGGAAATATTACCATGGAGAAATATAAGTTAGCTATAATTGGCAGTGGCTCATTAGCAAGTATTATTGGAAAAGTCGTATCTGAGGATTTGAAAGAATACAAAATATTAGGGGTGCTAAGTAGAAAATTAGAAAATGCAGAAAGTTTAGCAGATAAATTAGGTTGTAAAGCGTATGAAAATTTAAATGAAATAATTGAAGATAAACCGGATTATGTTATTGAAGCGGCTTCCCCGGATGTGTTTAAAGATATTGGTATCAAAATTTTAGCCAAAGAGATAAGTATAATTCCTTTATCAGTAGGGGCGTTGGCTGACAAAGAATTCTTTAAAAAAGCAAAAAATACGGCAATAGAAAATAATAGTCAGATTCATATTCCGGCAGGAGCAGTTGGCGGTTTTGACGTTTTACAAGCATCTATGTTGATGGAAGATGCAGAAGTAAGTATCACTACAGAAAAATCACCTGCATCATTGAATGGAGCTCCATATTTAAACGGCAGAAAGCTTTCTGAAGAAAAATCGGAAGAAATATTCAGTGGTTTTGCAGAGGAGGCAATAAAACATTTTCCTAAAAATATCAACGTTGCAGTAGCAACTGCCTTAGCTACAACTGGGGTTAAAAATACTAAAGTTGCTATCAATAGTATTCCCGGATTGAAAAGCAATAAACATTCGATCAAATTAAAGGGAAAAACGGTAAATGTTGAAGTTTCAATCGAAACAACACCCTCTAAGGAGAATCCTAAATCAAGCACATTGGCTGCCTACAGTGTGATTAATTTACTCAAAAACTTAGTATCTCCTATTACTTTTTAAACTGATGATCCGATTTAAAACTCAAATATTATATACTGATTTTTATACCACGCATCAACCTAACCTCATTGAGATCGAGATCGTTCATCCATAAAAGAGTTGCGAATAGAAGTAATATAAATTTTCTTCTTCAGGTTAAATAATACTTATAATTTGAATAGATTAAAAACTCCCTGAATATTATTTCGTAATTTTAAGTATTGAAAATCAAACTAATGATCAATTTTATTAAAATAGCTTCGTTCACATATCCTCACGAATATGCCATTCTAAGACTTGTTTTAGAACAAAATGAAATCCGGTTCTTTTTTCAAAATGAAACCGTAATCGGTATTGTTCCATTTTATTCCAATGCATTAGGCGGAATTTTTTTAAAAGTACATCCAGAAGACGTTGAAAAAGCAAACGAAATTCTCAAGAGTTTTGAAGAAGGAAATCTACACATCGTTTAATTTTTTATTTTTTTGAAGTTATCCACACCTATTAAATAATTATCTTTTTTCTTTAAAATTTAAAAAACAAATAATGGGTATTATAGGCTGTGGATTGCGGTATAAAAAAATCAGCTTAAATTTTGGATTTTGAGTTATTAAATGTTGTTCACCGTTGAGTAAAAATAGTTTTCAATTTAGTGTATTAATTTTCAAGTAGTTATTTGTTTTTATCCACAGCTGTGAATAAGTTAGTAACATAGAAATGTGAATAGAAAAATATAAAATTGACTGTGGATAAGTGTAAAATACGTGTGAATAATTCAGTTGTAAATTATCGGGTTAAAAATTGGTTTTGATTAATTCCTGTATATACTCAAATTAAAATTGACAATTCAAAATAAAGTTTTCCTAAGTAATCCATACTTATGCACATTTGCGGTGGATTATAAAGGATTGAAATTCAAGCAAATTTTATTTTCATTCACAATGTGGGTTTTTAGCTGGAAGACAATGTTTATATTTGTGTAAACCAAACTGATAAAAATGAAAATAGCTATAGGAAATGACCACGCAGGGACAGAATTTAAAAATATGATCCTTGAAAAATTAAAGAAAAAAGGATATAAAGTCGAAAATTTCGGAACCGATAAAACCGATAGTGTAGATTATCCTGATTTTGTACATCCGGTAGCACAAGCTGTTGAAAATAAAGATGTTGATTTTGGTATTGTGATTTGTGGCAGTGGAAATGGGGCTTCCATGACAGCCAATAAACATGCCGGCGTGCGTTGTGCACTCTGTTGGAATGAAGAAATAACGGCACTGGCCAGACAACATAACGATGCGAATATTTTAAGTCTCCCCGCCAGATTTATTACGTTGGATGAAGCTGATAAAATGGTAGATGTATTCTTTGAAACAGATTTTGAAGGGGGAAGACATGAAAGACGAGTAGATAAAATGCCATGGAAGTGATTTTAATTATAAAAAGTGTACTCTCATTATCGGCTGGATAAAAATTTATAGGTAAAATAAACCAAATCCTGCTGTAAATTTATATGATATGTCGGTTTCTATAAGTACAAAAAGTTTTGAAGAATTATCTAAAGTAGAGCTGTATGAAATTTTAAAGTTGAGATCTGAGATTTTTGTGATTGAGCAAAATTGCGTTTATCAAGATATTGATTCCAAAGATTTAGAAGCTTTCCATGTGTTGGGCTATATTCAGGATGAATTAATTGGATATGCTCGTTGTTTTGCACCTGGTATATATTTCGAGGAGGCGGCGATCGGTCGCGTTTTGGTAAAAATAAATTACAGAAATCAGGGATATGCACACAAGATTATGAATGAAAGTGTTGCTGAAATAAATAAAAAACATCCGCAAATTCCTATTAAAATTTCAGCCCAACAGTACCTGATTGAATTTTATGAGCAACATGATTTTCATCCTGTAGGAGAAGGTTATCTGGAAGATGGAATTCCTCACATTAATATGATTCGAAAATAAACCTTATCTTATACGTTTATACAATAGAAAAGATTCACTGATTAGATAAATTTGCTGGGTTTTTGTAAATATTGTAGCTTTAATAAGTCATTATTTTTAAATAATTAAGATGAACAAATACGATAATATTGTCGCTAAACTGAAAAAATTCCATCGGAAGTTTTATATCAATGAACTTTTGAAAGGACTAATTTTGTTTTTTTCAATTGGCTTGCTTTATCTTTTGGTGACGGTTTCCATAGAGTATTTTTTCTGGATGGGACAAAAAGCCAGATTGGCCTTGTTTTGGCTTTTTGTAGGTGTTGAACTTGCGCTTTTTGGAAGGTTTATTATTTATCCGTTGCTTAAACTGTTTAATATCTCTAAAGGATTAAGTCAAGAAGAAGCAGCTCGGATAATCGGCAAACATTTTCCGGAAGTTAATGATAAATTACTCAATATATTACAGTTAAAGAGAGCGGGGGAGGGGAGAACATCTGAACTATTGGAAGCAAGTATCGATCAAAAATCTGAAAAATTACAGCCAATTCCTTTTCAGTTTGCAATTAATTTCAAAGGTAATTTGGCTTATTTAAGGTATGCCGTTATTCCTATATTAATTGTTTTAGCGATTTGGTTGTCGGGAAAATTCGATATGTTTTCGGACAGTTATAGCAGGGTGGTCAATTATCAACAAGCATATGAGCCTCCGGCACCTTTTTCATTTCATATTCTTAATTCGGATTTACAATCCAAGGAAAGTGAAAATTTTGAACTTCAAATAACGACCCAAGGAAATATTATTCCCCAGGATGTGAAAATTCATTATAATGATGAAACCTATCTCCTTAAAAACGAAAGCAATGGAAAATTCTCGTATACCTTTAATCGAGTTGATGAAAATACAAAGTTCTATTTGACTGCCAATGCTGTTCGTTCTCATGAATATGAACTTGAGGTAATACCTGTACCTAAATTATTGGATTTTAATATGGATTTAAATTATCCAAAATATTTGGATAAATCCAATACTTCGGTCAAAGGAACCGGTAATATTACCGTGCCCGAGGGGACAGAAATTGGATGGAATCTCAAAACAAAATCTACCGATAGGGTAAAGCTGGAATTGCCCGATACCATTTTGGATTTTTCTAAACAAGAAAACACCTTTAATTTAAAACAAGAATTTAATAGAAATACGACTTATCAAATTACAACATCGAATGTTAATTTAGAGGATTTTGAGAAACTATCCTATCAAATAAAAGTAGTTCGCGATCAATTCCCGAACATCGATGTAAAAATGAAGAGAGATACCGTTCAGAATGATGAATTATATTTTCATGGAAGTGTATCTGATGATTATGGATTGACCAAGCTGGAATTGGTTTTTTATCCTTCTAAGGAAGACAATCTTATACAAAGACGGCCAATTAGAATCAGTAAAAGTAATTATGATGAATTTTTATATACTTTTCCTGATACCCTTGATTTGAAACCGGGTGTAGCTTATGATTTATATTTTCAAGTGTTTGATAATGATGGTGTTAACGGGCGAAAAGTTGCTAAGAGCGAAATATTTAATTATCGAAAACTCACTGATGATGAAGAGGAAAATCGTCAGTTGCAAAATCAAAAAGAATCGATTCAGGGGATGCAAAAATCGCTTGAACAGATGAAATCTACTGAAGAAGCCCTGGAAGAGTTGGATCGCATGCAGAAGGAAAAGGAATTTTTGAATTATAATGATCGTAAGAGATTTGAAGATTACTTAAAAAGAATCGAGCGTGATAATGAACGCATGAAGAATTATACCGAAAAGATGAAAGAGGATTTGGATAATTTTCAGAAAGATAAAGAGGATGCGGCCAAAGATGCCCTTAAAGAACGTTTAGAAAAAAACGAAAAACGTTTGGAAGAAAATGAAAAATTATTGGAGGAATTAGAAAAATATAGAGATAAAATTGGCCAGGAAGAAATGGGAAAACGCCTTGAAGAAATGGCCAAGAATAAAAAAGCACAAAACAGAAGTCTGGAAGAATTATTAGAATTGACTAAGCGTTATTATGTGCAAAAGAAAGCGGAAAGGTTAGCTGAGGATTTATCCAAATTAGCTGAGGAACAAGATCGATTATCGGATAAGAAAGAAGAAAATACCCAAAAAGCCCAGGAACGGTTAAATAAAAAATTTGAAGATATTAGGAGAGATTTAGATGAATTACAGCAGGAAAATCTGGAACTCAGAAAACCGATGAATTTGGATCGTGATGAGGCAAAAGAGAGGAGTGCTGAAAGAGATCAAAAAGATGCAACCGAAAAATTGATGGAATCTGAAGCCGAAGATGGTGAATCTTCTGAAGAAGGGGACGCAGAGAATCAAGACTCTGATAATCAGGATAATAAACGGCAAGAATTAAAAATGGATGCAGAAAAGAAACAAAAATCTGCTGCCGAAAAGATGCGTCAAATGAGTAGGGGGATGCAAATGCAAATGCAGATGGGTCAACAGGAGCAGATGGAAGAAGATATTGCTGCTTTACGACAGATTTTGGATAATTTGATTACTTTTTCTTTTGAACAAGAAGATCTAATGATCGATTTTGAGCAGATGGAAAAAGACAGTCCGGATTTCGGAAATCGACTAAAGCATCAACAAAGTTTGAAGGAAAACTTTAAACATGTTGATGATAGTTTGTATGCTTTGGCCTTAAGAAATCCCATAATTTCTGAACAAATTACCAGGAAATTAATCGATATCGACTTTAGTATCGATAAATCTCTGGAAGATTTAGCCAAATTCCGGGTTAGACAGGGAACGAGTAGTCAGCAATATTCTTTGACCGGGG
>DATGSA010000081.1:0-4208 GCA_035303085.1 Flavobacteriaceae bacterium | reverse complement strand
AATTTGTTTGGGTCATCAAGCCATTGGCGAATTTTTTGGAGGTGAAATAATGCAAATGGAAGAACCCTTTCATGGACGCAGAGAAAAGTGTTTTATTGATACACAAACTCCACTTTTTCAAGGTTTGCCAAAGTGCATTGAAGTAGGATTATATCACTCTTGGAAAGTAAATTCACTTCCTCAAGAAATACGCCAAACGGGAGTTTCCTCAACAGGGATAATTATGGCGATACAACATAAGCAACATGAAATTTTTGGGATTCAGTTTCACCCTGAGTCTTTTATCACCCAAAAAGGAGATCGTATTTTATCTAACTTTATAGCTTTATAGAATGACTTTAGCAGAATTTGAAGTTCAATTTACTCAATGGTTAGAGGAGAATGAGCCTTTTTTCTTTCTTATCGATTTTGAGAAAGAAAAGCCTTTTATTTGTAAGCTTAAGGAAGCGCATTCTGCAGATGTTCTCTTTTATATCAATGGAGTTAAAAATTACGAAGATAAAAAAGTTAATACCCTTCCTAATTTGTCTTTTTCTCCTATTGACCAGGAAATGTACAGGCAAGGTTTTGAGGCAGTTAAGTCACACTTAATTAGAGGAGATACCTACCTGTTAAATCTTACTTTTCCAATTGAAATTGAGATAAATGTGAGCTTAGCGGATGTTTTTCATCTTTCTGACGCACCTTATAAGCTGTTTTTTAAAGATCAATTTGTACTTTTTTCACCAGAATCATTTGTGCAAATAGAAGAACGAAATATTTTTACTTATCCCATGAAAGGGACAATCGATGCGAAATTAAATAATGCAGCTCAAACCTTGTTGTCAAATCAAAAGGAAGTTTGGGAACACAATACGATTGTGGATTTGATGCGCAACGATTTAGCCATGATTGCTAAAGATATAAAAGTGGAAAAATACCGTTATATCGAACGCATTAAAACTTTTCATTCTGAAATTTTGCAAACAAGCTCTAAAATAAGCGGTCGACTAAAGAAAAATTATCAAAAAACGCTGTGTAAAGATTTTCTAAGCCTATTGCCAGCAGGCTCAATTAGTGGAGCACCAAAGGAAAAAACGCTAGAAATTATCCGAGCTCACGAAATTACTAAAAGAGGATATTATACAGGGATTTTCGGAATATGGGATGGCGAAAAACTAGATAGTGCAGTGAACATCCGTTTTATTGAGAAAGAAAACGACAAAATCTTTTTTAGAAGTGGAGGCGGAATTACAACCCAAAGTATACTTGAAGAAGAATACCATGAACTTCATCAGAAAATATATTTGCCTAAGAAATAATATGAATCCTAAATCCCTACACTTTTAAAATCATTATCCAACAAAAAATAAATCCCTTAATGCCATTTCTCGTCTACTCCCATTCAATTGTGGCAGGTGGCTTACTACTGACATCATAAACCACTCTATTTATTCCTTTTACTTTGTTGATAATGTCATTTGATATTTTTCCAATTAGGTCATACGGCAAGTGCGCCCAGTCTGCAGTCATTCCATCAATTGAAGTAACCGCTCGTAAAGCTACAGTAAACTCATACGTTCGCTCATCTCCCATAATCCCAACACTTTGAACAGGAAGTAAAATAGTGCCTGATTGCCAAACTTTATCGTATTCACCACTTTCTTTTAAGTGATTGATAAAAATAGCATCTGCTTCTTGGAGCATTTTTACCTTTTCAGGTGTTACGCTACCAATTATACGAATTCCTAAACCTGGACCTGGGAAGGGATGACGTTGTAAGATTTTGGGGTCAATGCCTAACTCTTTTCCAATTAATCGAACTTCATCTTTAAAAAGAAAGCAAAGCGGTTCTACCAAATCAACTTCCATTTTTTCTGGTAATCCTCCCACGTTATGATGAGATTTTACAGTTTCTGATTGCCCATGCACAGGTCTTGACTCTATGACATCAGGATAAATCGTGCCTTGTCCCAAAAACTTCACATCAGGTATTTTCTTCGCTTCTTTTTGAAAAATATCAATGAATAACTTCCCGATTATTTTTCGTTTTGTTTCAGGGTCAGTTACATTTTTTAAGGCACTATAAAAAGTTTCATCAGCTTTCACCCCAATGACATTCAATCCTGTTTTTTGATAACTTTCTAAAACTTCTTCAAATTCATTTTTACGCAATAAACCGTGGTCTACAAATACACAAAACAACCTTTTTCCAATGGCTTTATGGATTAAATATGCTGCCACAGTGGAATCAACTCCGCCGCTTAACGCCATAATAACATTCCCTTCTTTCACTTGTTCTTTGATTTTTTGAACCGCATCAGTAATAAATGAAAGTGGAGTGAAGTTGGGTGTGCAACCACAAATATGAAATAAAAAGTTTGACAATATAAGACTACCTTCCACACTGTGTGTTACTTCTGGATGAAACTGAAGTCCGTACACTTTATTTTTATATCCATTAAATTTGTATGCAGCAACGGGAATAAAAGCTGTTTTTGCTATCACGACAAAGCTTTCGGGCAACTGTTGAATACTATCACCATGGCTCATCCAAACTTGACTATTTTCTGAGAGTCCTTCAAATAAAATGTCGTCGTTAATTATCTCAATATTTGCACGGCCATATTCTCTGTTTTTTGATTTTGCCACAAGCCCACCATTTTGATGAGCAATTAATTGTGCGCCGTAGCAAATGCCTAATATTGGAACTTTATTTGCCCAAGAAGAGAGGTCGGGACGTATTGCATCACTATCATTTACCGACATTGGACTGCCCGAGAGGATAATTCCTTGGATATCATCAGTGAACTGAAAAGGTTTATGTCCAGAGATAATTTCACAGAATACGTTCAATTCTCTGATTCGACGAGCGATTAATTGGGTGTATTGTGAGCCAAAGTCTAATATTAGAATCTTTTTATTCATAAGCTTTTTTAATTATTAAAAGTTTAGATTGAGTAGGCAGTAAAGATTTTAACTCTCTTCCAAGGTAGAAGAAGCTTTGCGTTTTTCGCTTGTTATATTTTTCAATCTTTTGGATAAACAATGTGTTTTAGTACCTAAAAATTTGAATTGTTTTGTTTGATAGAAATCATCCAGACAATAGATTGAATCAATGGTTTATATCCGTTTGCAAAAATAAGTTATTTTAAAAAAAGGAAGATAAAATAGAATAAAAATAGTTTAAAAAAAAGTGTATTTTTGAGATTAAACAAAAAGTAAAAAAGATGATAATAACAACTACAGAAACAATTTCTGGTAAAGAAATAGTAGAGATTTTGGGGATTGTAAAAGGAAACACAGTGAGGGCTCGCAACTTCGGTAATGATATATTGGCAGGACTTAAAAATCTTATTGGTGGTGAAGTTAAATTGTAGAGCGAACTATTGTTTCAATCTCGAGAGCAAGCCACCCAACGAATGATAGATGAAGCTAAATCTATAGGAGCTGATGCGATTGTCAATGTTCGTTATTCAACGAGCACGATTGTAAACGGCACATCCGAAATTCTGGTATATGGAACCGCAGTGAAGTTGAAATAATTAACGTTTTAAACCCTGACGATTATCATGAAATGAGTGGTTCTCATTGTATGAATATTTTATTATCTTTGCAAGCCTAGATAAGTAATAAAAAAATAGAGTTTTTGCTCATAAATATTTATAGAATGACATCGATAAAATCAAACATCATTTACACGCTAACGGATGAAGCCCCAATGCTTGCAACGCACTCGTTATTGCCGATTATTCGTGCTTTTGCTAAACAAGCAGGAGTTTCTATTGAAACGAGAGATATTTCTCTTGCTGGACGTGTAATTTCTCAGTTTCCTGAGTTGTTGATTAAAGAACAACAACGACCAGATGACTTAGCTGAATTAGGCGAATTAGTAAACAAGCCTGAAGCGAATATCATTAAGCTTCCAAATATTTCTGCATCGGTAACGCAGTTAAAACGCGTTATTGCGGAATTACAATCTCAAGGTTTTCCTCTTCCAGATTACCCAGAAGAGCCAAAAAATGACGAGGAAAGAGCAATTAAATCAAAATACAGTGTAGCTTTAGGAAGTGCCGTAAATCCTGTGTTGCGCCAAGGAAATTCAGATCGTCGTGCGCCGAAAGCAGTGAAAGAATTTGCGAAAAAATACCCGCATAGAATGGGAGCTTGGAGCAAAGACTCAAAAACACACGTGGCAACCATGTCGGAAGGTGATTTTAGAGCGAATG
>DATGSA010000080.1:0-2729 GCA_035303085.1 Flavobacteriaceae bacterium | reverse complement strand
TTTTTCTGCATCATAACTTTTTAAAGCCCTTTCAATACTATGTTGGGGTAAAGAGACACAATGTTCATCTTTATAAAACACTTTAGGACTTTTGCACATTCCAAAAGAATAAACAACTAATAATAACAACATTAATTTTCTCATGCTTTTTAGATTAAATTATTGTTGATTTTCTATGTTTTTTATAATTTTTTTTCTTTGTATAGGTAATATATTTAAACCATCCTTCATAACATTATTAGGATCTTTTTTAATTGCTGTTCTCAATTTCTTATTAGCTGTCTCATCAGCGTGTTGTTCTCCAGCCACGTGACCATCCTCATGAACACCTGTTTGGGTTGCTTTTTTTATATTTATATCGGTAAATTCTAATTGACCATTTTCAAAGGTAAAGTTCTTGACAACATCTACTTGGGTTCTGTTTTTTTGAGTGTTCCCTATTTCAGCAGTATGGCCTTTTCCTAAAACTTGTCCAACCAAATCATCAACATCTAAAGCATCAATATATTCCCAAGTTACTGTAGCATCATTATCAAAAATTACGTTTGCATTTACAGTAATCTCATCTTTTGCACTCCCACTAAAACTTTTTTCCGTTTGTTTTGCTCTTGCTTCTATTAAAGTATTGAACTGGTTATTGGTTAAAATGTTGGAATTATTAATAGGCTTAACCTTATAAGTTAAAGTAATTGATTTTCCGTCTTGATTTCTCTCAGAAACCATTTCCAGTCCTTCAAGTTCTCGACCCAAACCCATTTTATTCTCTTGAAATGCATAAGTGGAATTATGAGGATAATTCTCTGCCAACGGATCAACACTCATAAACCTCCCAATCGCATAATCATAATACCGCCATTTAAAGCTGTCCCAATTCAACCCCAACTCATCCTGCCGTTCTTGACCTTGATATTTATACTTATAAGGATCACTCAAATTTGGAGTGATGGGGACAATCACTACTTTATGAGGTGTTCCAATAGGCGGATGAAAAATATTGTGTTCGTTGTTATAACCTTTGTGTTTCAGCCCGAAAGGATAATAATGATCTTCTTCTAAAATCTTCAAACCGGTTTCGGCTTGGGGGTCTTTGGTATAACGCAGTCTTATGTTGCCGAGGTGGTCAGTATAGTTATAGACGTAATTATAAAAAGTTAATAGTGGACCGTTGGAAGAAAATTTATAAGTTACATTAGCATATCCTTCGGCAGTGGGAAAGAAGGACAGTCTTCCTTGTTTATACTGAAAACCGTCTAAATAATCTGTGTTATGTGTTTTAGAACCCTCTGTCACTGTTTTTCTCAATTTACTGCCGTCTGCTCCGTAAATGTACTCAATAGATTGATTATTCTCAAAAGTGATTTTCTTTGGCAAATTAAGGTGGTTGTAGGTGATTTCGGAAATATTTTTATTGCGATCTTTAATCATATTGCCATAATCGTCGTATTCAAAATCAACTTTATTGGTTTGGTTGTGGTCGTTGCCATCGTCAAAACCTTCGGAGTAAGTGGTGGCGTCTGTTACATTGAGCAGCTGGTTGCCTTGGTATTCATAATCCAAATCATCAATCTGAAAGAGTTGCTGCTCGCTTTCCTGCAAACCGTTTCTTTTAAGGGTTAAGATATTTCCGTTATTGTCGTAAGTTAAATGTTCATTGTAAGAACCGAATACAGATGAATTGGGTATTTTGTAATGGGCATCTAACAACCGATTAACCGGGTCATAAACATACCCATAACTACGTTGAATATTATCACTGGCCGTGCGCCAAAAGGTTTGGGAGATATTGCCGTTGTATAAAGGCTCGACATCAGCATGCGCTCCAATTACATCATTGTAAAGAATATGAAAAGCAAATAAATCCTGGGGTTGCCCACCGGTTGCCAAATTACCTACCCTATTGATTGATGTCAACCATCCTCTTATATTATAGCTATAATCTACCTGTTGTAAGAATTGGCTTTCACTTAAGTCTCCTACTTTTTTAGTGATCAATTGTCCCAAAGCATTATATTCCTTAAAAGAAAGCATTTCAGTTGCTTTTGAATTAATTCTATGGCTCAAGTTTTTATTTACTTAGTATTTTAGATATTTCTTTCGATTTCTTCTTGCTAATAACAAAAGTTCTACCCTCTATCTTAAAATATTTAAATGTTTCAGAAAAGTAAACATTATAAGTACTACTATTTGAGGAGTTATAAAAAACTACCTCTGTCTTAGGTATAAACTTTGCAATTATAACTTTGGAACATTGCATCAATTCAATTAGTTTTTCATATTCATCAACTGATTTATAGTTGTCTTCTTTAAATAAAGATACTTCTGCTTTACCTACTTCAGTGAAATTATAAAAATCTTTAAATCTCTTTTTATTACTTTCTGATGTTTGACAAAACACATTTAATGATATAAAACTTATAATCAAATATATACTGTATTTTAATATTTTATTAGTTTCCACCTTTCATAGTTTCTTTAAATTTATTATCTACGCCCGTTCCAGGATCTTTTAACACTTCTGTATTTATTCCTTTCTTCTCCGATGCTTTTTGAGTATCTTTCCATAGTTGATTTGGGATACACATTGCGATTAAGGAATTTATATTTACGGCTCATAAATATTTTGATAAGAGCATCTAAAGATAAGGCATTTTTTTAAATTGAAGATTTTGGGAAGAAGAGAATGCATCGGGGCACACGAAAGGATCCACTGCAACGGACAGGTTCGTACG
>DATGSA010000079.1:0-5271 GCA_035303085.1 Flavobacteriaceae bacterium | reverse complement strand
CCTTTACCAAATTGCGTTTTAAAATCGACCATAAAAGAATAAGACCACCGAGAATCCACAGATACCGTATAGCCAAGAATAGAGCTTACTTCTATTTTATCATTGGTTTTTTTCATAAACTCATCCCCTTTAACTTTAGTCAATCCATATTCCCCTAAGAAACTATTATCCCAGATCAATCGATCTTTTTTATAGTTGATGCTGTAATCGATATGAAAATCTCCGGTATAATTGGAAGTTCCACCACCTTGCCAATCACTGTTAAAAGCAGCTTGACTGAAAAGTAAAGAAATATCTCCGACTGAAGTCCAGCCATCAGTGTCCTCTTCATCTTCTTCTTGTGCCATTAACGGAATTACAGTTAACAGAAAAACAAATAATAATGATAATCTTCTCATAATAGACTGATTGTATATTTTTAAGTTTGAAGCAAATATAAAATTATTTATAACTTTTTGACTTTTTATCCGTTTTATCCAAGGTTTTAAATTGAATAAAAACAGGACGGATATTTTCCGTCCTGCAACTTATTAGGTTAAACTACTTTTCACTTTATTGGTCTCAAATTTTATTTACTGCAAGGTCCCCCTCCTAAATCCTCCCCCGGGTGGGGGAGGACTTGAAATTGCTTCATTGATTGAAATAAATTCATTAAAAAATCAGTCATTATTATTGATTTTAGTTTTGTACTGTTGAATAAGTTTTCTGCTTTGGGGAAACAGTCCCCCTCCTAAATCCTCCCCCGGGTGGGGGAGGACTTTTATTAATTTCATTAATAGAAATTTCAGGTTTAGTTTATATGAATTTTAAATTAATCGGGTTTTGAACCCATTAATAAAAGTCTGCTTGTATTAATTTCGGTAGAATATCGTTTCTCTCCGTTATCGGTTTCATATTGACTGTAGTTGAGTTTGCCAACAATCATCACCTGCCTACCTTTAGACAAGTATTTTTCAACGATGTCCGCAGTTTTGCCCCAAGCATTCACCCGATGCCAATCGGTGTTGGTTACACGTTCTCCTTTTTTGTTGACATAGGTTTCATTCGTGGCCAAAGAGAATTTAGCTAATTTCTGTCCGGTTTTTAATTGAATAATTTCAGGATCCTGTCCTAAGTTTCCGATGAGTTGTACTCTGTTGCGTAAAGCGTTCATAATGTTAGGTTTTAAAGGTTGTTGATAATAGTTTTGTACTGTTGAATAAGTTTTCTGCTTTGGGGAAACAGTCCCCCTCCTAAATCCTCCCCCGGGTGGGGGAGGACTTGAAATTGCTTCATTGAATGAAATTTCAGGTTTAGTTTATATGAATTTTAAATTAATCGGGTTTTGAACCCATTAGTAAAAGTTCATTTGCCGTGATTTGTGTGGCGTAGCGTTTTTCACCTTCCTTGGTTTCGTACTGATCGTAGTTAATCTTTCCTACTACCATCACTTGCCGACCTTTAGTCAGGTAATTCTCGACGATTTCTGCGGTTTTTCCCCAGGCGACAATATTGTGCCAGTCGGTGTTGGTCACGCGATCTCCATTTTTGTTGGTGTAAGTTTCATTAGTGGCTAAAGAAAATTTTGCCAGCTTGCGCCCTGATTCCAAATTGATGATTTCAGGATCTTGTCCTAAGTTTCCGATGAGTTGTACTCTGTTACGTAAAGCGTTCATAATGTTAGGTTTTAAAGGTTATTGATTTTAGTTTTGTACTATTGAGTATGTTTTTTGCTCCGAGGGAAACAGTCCCCCGCCTAAATCCTCCCCCGGATGGAGGAGGACTTTTATTAATTTCATTAATATAAATTTCAGGTTTAGTTTATATGAATTTTAAATTAATCGGGTTTTGAACCCATTAGTAAAAGTTCATTTGCCGTGATTTGTGTGGCGTAGCGTTTTTCACCTTGCTTGGTTTCGTACTGATCGTAGTTAATCTTTCCTACTACCATCACTTGCCGACCTTTAGTCAGGTAATTCTCGACGATTTCTGCGATTTTTCCCCAGGCGACAATATTGTGCCAGTCGGTGTTGGTCACGCGATCACCTTGTTTGTTGGTATAGGTCTCGTTGGTGGCTAAAGAAAATTTTGCCAGCTTGCGCCCTGATTCCAAATTGATGATTTCAGGATCTTGTCCTAAGTTTCCGATGAGTTGTACTCTGTTGCGTAAAGCGTTCATAATGTTAGGTTTTAAAGGTTGTTGATAATAGTTTTGTACTGTTGAATAAGTTTTCTGCTTTGGGGAAACAGTCCCCCGCCTAAATCCTCCCCCGGATGGAGGAGAACTTTTATTAATTTCATTAATAGAAATTTCAGGTTTAGTTTATATGAGTTTTAAATTAATCGGGTTTTGAACCCATTAGTAAAAGTTCATTTGCCGTGATTTGTGTGGCGTAGCGTTTTTCGCCTTGCTTGGTTTCATATTGATCGTAGTTGATCTTTCCTTCTATCATGACTTGCCGACCTTTAGTCAGGTAATTCTCGACGATCTCTGCGGTTTTTCCCCAGGCGACAATATTGTGCCAGTCGGTGTTGGTCACGCGATCTCCTTGTTTGTTGGTATAGGTCTCGTTGGTGGCTAAAGAAAATTTTGCCAGCTTGCGTCCTGATTCCAAATTGATGATTTCAGGATCTTGTCCTAAGTTTCCGATGAGTTGTACTCTGTTGCGTAAAGCGTTCATAATATTAAGTTTTAAAGGTTATTGATTTTAGTTTTGTACTATTGAGTATGTTTTTTGCTCCGAGGGAAACAGTCCCCCGCCTAAATCCTCCCCCGGGTGGGGGAGGACTTGAAATTGCTTCATTGAATGAAATTACAGGTTTAGTTCATATAACTTTTAAATTAATCGGGTTTTGAACCCATTAGTAAAAGTTCATTTGCCGTGATTTGTGTGGCGTAGCGTTTTTCGCCTTGCTTGGTTTCATATTGATCGTAGTTGATCTTTCCTTCTATCATGACTTGTTTGCCTTTAGTCAGGTAATTCTCGACGATTTCTGCGATTTTTCCCCAGGCGACAATATTGTGCCAGTCGGTGTTGGTCACGCGATCTCCTTGTTTGTTGGTATAGATCTCGTTAGTGGCTAAAGAAAATTTTGCCAGCTTGCGTCCTGATTCCAAATTGATGATTTCAGGATCCTGTCCTAAGTTTCCGATGAGTTGTACTCTGTTGCGTAAAGCGTTCATAATATTAAGTTTTAAAAGTTATTGAAAATCGTTAGTTCAATTCAACACCACAAATATGAGTAGGGTTTTCATATTAAGTCGGTTCATAAACAGTTGCTTACGTTTACTTTCGTTTTAAAACGTTTGTACACGGATAGCTGGTTGTGTTTTATTTGAATTGCATTACATATTTGATTATATTTCGACTATGGAAAATTTAAAAGTGAGCTTGATACAAACCTCGATGAAATGGGAAGATGTGGGAGCTAACCTTGCCCATTTCAGTGAAATGATCGATACGATTGAAGAGGAGACCGATTTAATTCTTTTGCCGGAAATGTTTACTACAGGATTTACTATGAATCCTGAAAATATTGCAGAAGAAGTTGAAGGCCCATCTTTAAAATGGATGCAGCAACAAGCAAAGGTTAAGGATGCTGCTGTTTCCGGAAGTGTGGTCGTTCATGAAGAGGAAAAATATTATAACCGGTTGTATTTTGTCTATCCCAATGGTGCATATAAATCTTATGACAAACGTCATCTTTTTACATTTGCAGGAGAAGACAAAAAGTATTCTGCCGGAAAAAGAAGACTTATTCTTGAATATAAAGGATGGAAAATTTGTCCTTTAATCTGTTATGATTTGCGTTTTCCGGTTTGGGCGCGCAATGTAGAGGAATATGATTTGTTGTTTTATGGCGCCAATTGGCCTTCTAAGCGAATTTTAGCTTGGAACACTCTTCTTGCAGCGAGAAGTATAGAAAATCTTTGTTATACTTTTGGGATTAATCGCACAGGATCGGATCCTAATGACAATACTTATAACGGTCATTCTGCTGCATATAATGCTTTAGGTGATAAAATATCAACCGATAAATGGGAAAAGGATTTTGTGGAAACCATGGAACTTAAAAAACCCCATATTCTTGAAACTCGAAAACAATTTCAGTTTTTAAAAGACAAAGATAATTTTATGATTAATAATTTTCAAGATTTTTTAAGCAATCAATAATCTTAGTGTTCTTTTCCTATTGGAAATCACATAGAATAAGCAATAGTTTATCCCACCGATAATTATAATTTATATCGATGAGTGATAAAGCTATCAATTAAGCTTTCGCAGCAAAAACTTATCCTCAAAAGAGCTTAGTCAACTTTCAAAAATTTGTTCGAGAATCTTTTCTGTAATCAGATAAGTCGGTTTGACTCCGGTTGTGCCCAATCCGCCAGAAGCCAAGGTGCTACCGGTTTCTAATGGATTATCACTGGCATAATAAGCATAACGAACTTTCACGTCGGGAGAAATACTATCTCTGAGTTTGGAAGCGGCTTGAATTGCTTTTTGGTAATGCACACCTTCCATTTCCAGACCGATTACATTCCATGTTGAATCTCTAAAAAATCGCAACACATCTTTATTTTGTAGAGAAGTCCCTAAAACCGTAACCATTGTTCCTGTGAACACTCTAATTCCATGTCCTTCTAAATCTTCTTTGCTCAGCTGATTTTCCAATGGATAATTGTCTGCTGTTCCTTCAAATAAATGTGCATTGGGAATCATAATGTCTCCTTTATCACCATCCAATATGCCTGCTTTTCCCATAAGTGAAATTGAACTTACATTCATCGGATATTTTTTACCGTTGTAAATAAAAGGCCTTAACAATTCATCCATAGTCTCATAAGCTTGTTCACCAAAAGCATAATCCATCACAATAATAACAGGAGCATTTTCTTTTTCTTTTACTGAAAACCTACTTTCCACATGATCCAGCGCTGAAGCATCAAAAATCTGAACATTAATATTAGTACCACTTTTATCTCTGATATAATACATTCCGCGATTTAAAGCGGTCTGTTCAATTTTATCTCGTTTATTAATATTGGCAGCAGCGCTCAATTCTTCATAAACAGCCAAAGCACCATTTTCTTCAATTTCTTTTTTAAAAGTCAGTGGCGCATAAAGTGTATTCATCACACTGTGCATATTAGCACTGATAATATGAATTTCTCTATCGTGTAAATTGTTTTTCGCCAAAACTCTTTTAATTTCAGAAGCCCAAATTTCTCCGTGAATATGATGTCCTAAACGCTCTCTTAACATAGGGGTGAAGGTTATTACGCGTTTT
>DATGSA010000078.1:0-9678 GCA_035303085.1 Flavobacteriaceae bacterium | reverse complement strand
CCTCGTCACAATGTGTGTGGGAACCGGGCAAGGAGCGGCAGGAGTTTATGAGGTTTATTAAATAACAGACTTATTTAACATTATAAATACCAAATACAATGGCCAACAAAGCACTAAAAGGCGGTGAATTCATTATCAAAGAATCTTCTTATGAAGACGTTTTCACCCCGGAAGATTTAAATGAGGAACAAAAAATGATGCGCGATTCAGTTAAGGAGTTTGTAGATCGTGAAATGACTCCCAACCGAGAAAAGTTTGAGGAACACAATTATGCGCTCACGGAAGAAGTGATGAGAAAAGCCGGAGAATTAGGTTTTTTAGGAATTACCGTTCCTGAAGAATATGAAGGGTTAGGAATGGAGTTTACTTCCTCTGTTTTAGTAACGGATTATTTTTCAGGTGCAACCGGTTCGATGGCAACGGCTTATGGAGCTCACACCGGAATCGGAACGCTGCCGATCGCTTTGTATGGAAATGAAGAGCAAAAGAAAAAATATCTTCCAAAACTGGCCACAGGAGAATGGTTTGGCTCTTATGCTTTAACAGAACCTACTGCAGGAAGTGATGCGAATTCGGGAAAAACAAAAGCTGAACTGACAGATGATGGGAAGCATTATCTTATCAACGGACAGAAAATGTGGATTTCAAATGCCGGGTTCTGTCATTTGTTTATCGTTTTTGCACGCATTGAGGATGATAAGTACATCTCTTCCTTTATTGTAGAATATGACAAAGACAACCCCAACGGAATTAAATTGGGCAATGAAGAGAACAAGTTGGGAATTCACTCCTCCTCTACTCGTCAAGTGTTTTTTGAAGACACCAAAGTTCCTGTAGAAAATATGCTCTCGCAACGCGGACAAGGTTTTAAAATAGCGATGAACATCCTAAATATCGGTCGAATAAAACTCGGAGCTGCTTGTCTGGATGCACAAAGACGATTGACCACGCAAGCCGTTCAATATGCAAATGAGCGAGAACAATTCGACACAAAAATAGCTAATTTTGAAGCTGTCAAATCTAAATTGGCCAGTATGGCAATGTCTGCTTATGTTGGTGAATCTGCTACTTATCGCGCTGCGAAGCTTATTGAATTTCGCAAGCAAGAATTTATTGAGGACGGCATGTCGCCGAATGAAGCAGAATTAAAAGCTGTAGAAGATTTTGCAGTAGAATGTTGCTTATTGAAAGTGGCCGGTTCTGAAGATATGCAAAACTGTAGCGATGAAGGTTTGCAAATTTATGGCGGAATGGGATACTCCAAAGAAGCTCCAATGGAAGCAGCTTGGCGCGATGCAAGAATCACCCGAATTTATGAAGGAACCAACGAAATCAACCGCATGCACAGCGTTGGGATGTTGTTGAAAAAAGCACTAAAAGGAGAGTTGGATTTAATGACTCCGGCAAAGGCCATACAAGATGAATTGACTTCTATTCCTTCTTTTGACACCCCGGATTACACCGAAGCTTTAGCACAGGAAAAAGAAATTTTACCCAAGCTTAAAAAAGCGTTTTTGATGGTAGCCGGTTCTGCTGTTGAAAAATACGGAGCTGATCTTGAAGAACAACAAAACTTACTATTGGCAGCAGCAGACATGTTGATTGAAATTTTTATGGTTGAATCCGCCTTGCTTAGGACAGAGAAAAACATTAAAACTAAAGGTGAGGAAAGTCAAAAAGGTCAAATTGCAATGACTAAACTCTATATGTATGAAGCTGTCAGTTTAATCAGCCAAAAAGGGAAAGAAGCCATTATTACTTTCGCAACCGGAGATGAGCAGAGAATGCTATTGATGGGATTGAGAAGATTCACCAAATATCAGAAATATCCGAATATCAGCGAATTGAAAAACAGTATCGCCAATCAGTTGATTGAAGAAAATGAATATTGTTTCTAATTAAAAGGCAAAATTGATTTATAAAAACGAGGTGCTCTTGCTGAACACCTCGTTTTTTTATTATTTTCGATAAAACTAAATTACTCTGTGACTTATAACAAGCTGAAATAGCATCACTTCAACCCATTCTCTAAGGCTGTTTATGTTAAATCACTCCTAAATCATCAATTATTTTATTTTCGCCTGTAACAAAATCGCATCTGGGTAGTTTATCGGTTAATAATTTAAAATCCAATTGTTATGAATGTACTTATTAGCAGAAAATCATCCCCGAGAATACCAAATTCCAGAGCATTTTACTGGAACACAAAAAGAAGACATAAATAGTATTCATCATCGGAGTTTATCATAAAAATCTGTCTATTTGCTAACTTAAAAGCAAGTGGACAGATTTTTATATTTTATCAACACCAATCAATTAAAATTTACAGCGACCACGAAATAACCGTTCTTGAGTTGTATTGATGGAATAACTCACTCCAAGATTTATCCTGGAGTTAAAAGCTTTTCCTTTAACCGTTGGATTCTTTATTTGATCTAAAGCTCCTAACGCATAACGCAAAGAAAATTCCCATTCTTTATTTAAACTGAAACCCACGCCTGCGATACCTCCAACATCAAAGTTTTTATACGTACTTTGATCTGCCAAAGTGGAGAAGTTATAAAGATCTATCCTTTTTTTGATGCGATATGCCGTATAAGGTCCCGCTTCAAAATACATCCCGTTCTTGGTTGGTGAAAGATAATACTTTACAAAAGCAACCACGTTGAGGTAGTTGAGAAATATTCGTTGTTTCATTTGAGTTCCATTAGGGGCTATGGGCTGATCATATTCTCCTTGCTTGGAATAACTAAATTCGGGTTGTAAAAACCAATTATCATCTTCGCTTAATTTTAAAAAGCTATGCACCCCAATTTGAGATGCTATTCTAGGTTTTGATTGTGGATGGATACCGTTAAAGTTATTTTGGTTAACACTAATACGCGCCCCTAAATAAACTTGAGCATGAGTTAGGCTGAAAATAAAAACCAGCAGCATCGATAATACAAAAGAGTTTTTGCTTTGCATAAGGTCATATTATAGCGGTAACGGATATGAAAGATAATCAATTTATAAATAGCTTTGATAATTCAAAATCATCTTATTCGAACAAAAGATTTGATTTCTCTCAATCACTTTATTATCTTAAAATTTTGTGATATTTATAGCGACGAAAGATTATATCTACATTATTTTTGTAGATTAACAAATACATTAAATTTCACAAATGAATTTATTTAGATTAGGAAAAGACAAAGACACGGGTAAAATTCTTGAAATAACCGAAGTCGAAGGCGGCTTAGATTGTAATTGTATTTGTCCGCATTGCGACAAGGATTTAGTGGCTGCTCAAGGAGCAAAAACCGAATGGTATTTCAGACATCACGAAAGCACAGATTGTGATGCCGGGCCAGAAAAAGGAATTCAAGCCTTGGCCAAGGAAATTCTCGCTGCCAATTCACGTATTAAATTGCCCTCGGTAGGCGTTATCAAATATGAGAATATTGAAGCGGATAAAAAGCCTGATTTCTTATCCTTCTCCTCCGATTTTCTCGTAAAATCGGAAGGTGAATATTTATACTTTAAAATTAAAGTAAATAAAGAAGCGCGCAATAAAAAAGCTTATCCGGAAAATGATTATAACAGTATTGAAATCGACTTGACCGATTATGTTTTCACTTCAAAAAATGATTTTAGGAAAGATTTGCTTAACAAAGTTTCTCATAAAAAAATTATTTCTTGGCAAGATAAGTCCTCAAAGTTTTGGGGAGGCAACAAGATAATCCCTACAGTTGTTGGCTTGTTCGGAGCCGGAGTTATCGTGGGTGTTTTAGCTGTTTCGGAAAACATTAAAAACCGAAATAAAGCAACGGAAAGAAATTTTCTAAAAAGACAAACCCTATTAAAAACCTACGAAAATATTTTAGATAGCATTTCAAAAACGCTTTAATTAGGGAGGAAAGAGAATTTTTAAATAAGTTTAGTTTCAACTATTCTCACTAATTTTTGGTTTACAATTAAATGAACAAATTCTTATTTTATCTTTTTATTTTTCTCAATTTTTGGTCGTCGCTAAATATTAGTGATTTAACAGCATCCGATATTAATCAAAATCAAATAAAGATGAACATTAATAATCAGCAGAAAAGCATTCCGGATCAGGATACTGTTCCTATTAACAGAAAAGCTGTCGAGCAAATTCCCCCGGAGGCTATGACTAACAAAACAATTCCGGAAGTCATTCGTCCGCAAGCTGAAAAAGCCCTTGGTTTTTATCCGGAATTAAAGGACGTACCGATTACCTTTAAATTCAAAAAGAACATTAAAAAATCGACCATGCAGGCGCAACCTAAGTTCAAGGGGATTTTTAAAAACAGACATAAACGCGGATATGTAATTTTAATCAGTGAAACTTTTCAAATTGAAGACGATTCCTTCAATATTTTAGATGTAGAAGACGAGGTGATGATCGGTTGGTTAGGTCACGAATTAGGCCATGTGATGGATTATAAGAACAGGTCTGCCGTTGGGATGATTATTTATGGGATTCGTTATTTATTATCGTCCAGTCATATTCGGGAAGTAGAGCGTTCAGCAGATACTTTTGCCATTGAACACGGCATGGGAGATTATATTATTGCCACCAAAAACTTCATCTTGAACAACAGTGATATTTCCGAAATTTATAAAGCCCGCATAAGGCGTTTATATCTTTCTCCAGAAGAGATTATGGAAATGGTCAATGAACTGGAAGACCATGAAATTCACGCTGAAATTGAAGAGGAAACAGTGGTAGAATAAATCAAAAAACCTCGATCTAAGATAAAAACTAACAAACTATTATATGCCGCTGATCAAAACTCATCAGTTACTATTTAAAGACATTTAAAAAAACACCTTTTATTACATGTTTTTCTCTACAAAATCTTCAAATTCTTTAAACCTCTCTTCCTTCATTATTTTCTCCATTTTCACTTGTCCGCCTTTTTGTTTATCGGCACCACTCCATTCAAAGAAAATATCGGTAGGGATAGTCTTTACTTTTATTGCTTTTAGTGCTTTTGAGCGAGCCACTTTATAATTCTTATTGGCCTCTTTTAAAAACTCATCCAAATTCTCAGCCAGTTTCTCGTCGGTTACGTTCAATTTCTTTTCTGTTCCCAAATACCAATGATGCTGGAATTCCCCGTCAACTTCAACAGCAGATAAAACAAATTCGGGCAGTTGAATATCGAATTTATCTTCCAATTCTTTAATCGCATCATTCATTTTATTGACCGACAATTGCGAACCGACTACATTCATGAAAAACTTTGTTCTACCTGTGATTTTTATTTCCGCACGAGCCACATCGGTAAAAGTAATCGTATCGCCAATCAGATAACGCCAAGCGCCGGTTACCGTACTAATCAATAAAACATAATCTTTATCCGGTTCTACTTCTGCCAGTGTTTTTACAGGAGCAGTTTGTTTGATCGAACCATCTTGGTTGATATATTCCGGTTTGAAAGGGACGAATTCAAAAAATATTCCGTTATCGGTAACCAATTGCATCGCCGTAGTTTGCGGTCTTCTTTGATAGGCCAAAAACCCTTCTGAAGCCAGATAAGTGTCTATGACAGTAATGGGTTTTCCGAGCAATTTGTCAAAACTTTTTTCATAGGGTTCAAATGCTACACCACCGGAGGTAAAAACCTGTAAATTAGGCCAAACTTGATGAATATGTTCTGCATTGTGATAATTGATAACTTCTTTGAGCATTAATTGCATCCAAGAGGGAATCCCGCTTATCGCTCCGATATCCCATTGTTTTGCATTTTCAGCGATGTTTTTCACCCGTTGATCCCAATCTTCAATTCGAGCTATTTCCTCTCCAGGCTTATAATAACGTCGAAACCAAAAAGGAATATTGCTGGCACTAATTCCACTGATTTCTCCTTCTTCCAGCTGATCTTCACGTTTCTCCAATTTAGTTGAACTCCCCAACATCATGATTTCTTTCTTAAAAAAATCCGGGGGCATATCAAAATTAGAAATAGCTGAAATCTGTTTTAAACCTGTCAATCGAATGCTCTCTAACATATCTTCGGTTATCGGGATTCTCTTGCTGGACTTACCCGTGGTTCCGGAACTCAAGGCAAAATAAGAAGGTCGCCCAGGCCAAGTAATGTTGGCTCTACCCGCTTGGATTTGCTTCCACCACTCTTCGTGCATCTTGCTGTAGTCAAAATAAGGAACGCGCTCTTGAAAGGTTTCTATTTTATTTTCCTTTTCTAAAATCTCTTCAAATCCATAGTAAATCCCAAATGCAGTATCTTTAGCTTTTTCGAGTAAATCCTCTAAAACTTTTTCTTGATTTTCTATATGATTTTCATCTCCTCCCAATAATTGAGAGGCATCTATTATCCCTTTGATGAGTGATCCTATAATCTGCATAGTTTATATTTTGTCTGAAATTTAAATAAAAATGATAAAACTGTTTACAGGTTTATTCAAATTTCACATTACTCTTAGTCGAAAAATCAATAATTCTGATTTCTTACAAAACAAAAGTGCTGTTAACAGTGAATACTGTTCACTTCAGATGAAAATTAAAAACAGAACCTAACAGCGAATAAAAACTCAAAAACCTGTATTTATTTAACAATAAACTTTCAAACTACATAAATAAAATGAGTGGTATTTTATAAAATCAAAGTTTCAAAGCATTATCCTTACCCCGGCAGCGATAATCTGTTCGTCGATTTCATTGTTTTTAAATATGGGATTGAGATCGTATTTTACAAATAGCGCCCAATTGTCATAACCTACATATCCGCTCAATCCATAAATAAAATCTTCAGTTTGCGAGTTAAAATAATTCTTGCTTTTAATCCGATTTCCGTCCGCTTTATATTTTAGTTTTTGAATTGTTCTTAGATTTAATCCCGCATAACCACCTAACCCAACTTTAAATCGGTCTGCGTATCCTTTATAATCAGTAGATCCCAATTCAAAATGAACCGGAATAACCAAATTATCCATGCGCAGTTTCGACTTTTTCAGCGAATGTCCAAAATCTTGCAACTCAACCTGATTTCCATTCTTCACAAAATACTGATTATCCTTAGCTTTTAAACCATTAAATTGAAGGTTTAACCCATAATTAATCCTCAAAAAGTTACTTTTTACCAAACCTGTACTCCATTCATATCCGATATCAAAAAACCTACTGCCGGCAACTTTATAATCATCACCGATAGATTTACCGCTGGTAATGGTATTGCTAAATCCGAAGTTTACTACAAGAACTCCATAAGTTCTTCTTTTGCTCCTCGTGGGTTCATCTGCTTCTTCATCATCGTCGAGATATTCCATCTTCTCATAATAGGCACGATCATCTTTTTTATCCTTATTTCTCAAAATTAAAGAAATATTAGCATCGATAATTCTATGTTGATCGGCAATATTTTGAGCGTGCTTTTCCGCAGCAACTTCTTTCTGCTCTTTTGCTTCTTCAGCAGTTATATCACCTTCCTCCAGCGCCTTATTTATTTTTTCAACTTGTTTTTTCAGCAATTCTTTTTCCTTATTAGCAATCTTTTCTTTTTGTGCTTCTAATCTTTCTATATCCGGATTTTTCCCATTTTTAGAAGTTTGATTTACCTGCGCATTGGCAACCATAAAACAAGTTGCGGACAGCACAAAAACAAAGGTGATTATCAGTTTTTTCATAGCTCTAAATATTATCAGTGAATATATTATTTTATTGAAATCAAATTTTATTTATTGGCAGCAAAAGCTGTTTTTGCCTTAAACCAACCATCTTTCATCAGCTGTTCCATGTGCTCTCTTAAGTTCCAATTGGCTTCATTTTCGATTTCTTCATTGACTTCTTTAAGCAAGTTTGAAGCATCAATATTTTGTTCAGCAAGGTGCTCTTCTTGTGCCGTTATAGTTGTAAAAGCGTCTGTTAGTAACCTTTCGACTTCATCTGTTGAAGAATACTTCGAATCTATAATTTCCAAATCGATTAATTCTTCTTTTTTCGAAATCGAATTCTCCTCATTTTCTAAGACAACATTCTTGTCTTTTCTACTTGATTTTGCAATACTTTCCTCTTTATCAGGAGCGGTTCCTTTTTCAGCTTCCGCTAATTTTTTCTCTCCTGAATTTTTGAACTGAGGTGAAGTCGAATGAATTTCTTCTGAAGGATTTTTCTCGGTTTCTTCTGACTTTTTATTTGAAGTTTCTACCCACCCTTTAAAACCCTGATGAGATTCCTTTAAATTATCGGTTGTGTTTTCCTTTTCTTTCAAAGAGCTACTTTCTTCTACCGATACATTTACTTCACTTTCATTATTTTCGGAATTATAAAAATTTCCAAATAAAATAATTATTAATAATGTGGCCGCAATTCCGCTCCAATAGAAATACAAAGGGGTTTTTCGCTTGTTTTGGCTTAATTGTTTATCCAATTTCTCCCAAACTTCTTTTGAAGGTTTGATTTTTCGTGCCTCCAAAGTTTTTTTTATTTCTTTTTCTTTAAAATCCATAAGGCAAACTTTTATCTTTTTTTAAAATCTGTTTAAGGTGCTTTCTGGCTTTTGACAATTGAGATTTTGAGGTACCTTCAGCAATATCAAGCATTTCTGCAATCTCAGCATGTTTGTAACCTTCCACTGCTGCCAGCACAAAAACCATTTTATATCCTGCCGGTAAATCATCAATTAAATGCTGAATATGATCAACCGCTGCATTTTCGATGCTTGGATCTATCGACTTCAACTCATAATCGCTTTCCAAATCATCAGAAAAATAAAGCTGCTTTTTAGATCGATGAAAATCGATACATTCTCTGACCATAATTTTCCTGATCCACCCCTCAAAACTTCCTTCCCCTTTAAAGCTCTTTAAATTATCAAACACCTTAAAAAATCCTCTTAATAATATATCTTCCGCAAATTGAAGGTCTTTCACATACATTCTGCAAACACTCAACATCTTTGGCGCATATTTATCATAGATCGCTTTTTGTGCAGCACGATCATTTTTAAGGGCTCTTTTAATCAGCCGTTTTTCATTATGATAAAAGGGAATGACTTTCATTTTATTTGGGTTTCTATTTATAAAGACGAGAATTCTTATAAAATGGTTGCCTCAAACATTTTAAATTTTTAATGTTATTACTTTTACAAACATAGTTAGCTGACTGCAAAGGCATTATGCGTCATTCACAACCTCATCAATTTTCCCTGCTCAGGATAAAGAAACTCAACATTCGTCGGATTGTGGTTTTTGTATTGCTTTTTAATTTTTTCAATTTGATTTCCATCGGGTTTTAAATGCGTGATAATTACCTTTAATCCGGCCAAATCTTTTTGTCTGGCTTTCTCTGCCAAAACTTGTAGCTCTTCATTTAAAAGTTTTGGCGTCAGGTGGCCGAAAAGCAATTCGTCTTTTCTGCTGTTATCAAAAGAGGTTTCTATCAGAATAGCTTTTAGGGAATTATCTTTGATCAAGGGGGCAACCGCGGTCCAAATTTTCTCCAGTTTATCCGTTTTTTCAATCCGATCAGCTCCGGTATCTCCAAAGTAAAGTAAACTTTCGCCAACGGAATTAGTCACCAAAAGTGCAGCGCTTTTATAAGGATTGATATGGCTTAACTCAAAAATCTGAGCTTTTAAAGAAGTTCCTTCTACTTTAAACTGCTCTCCGTCTCTGTATCTTTTGTAGGTATAAATCCCTAAAATTGGCTTT
>DATGSA010000077.1:0-5544 GCA_035303085.1 Flavobacteriaceae bacterium | reverse complement strand
GTGCATGGATCCCGATTCATCTAAAATAATGAGGTTGTGAATGACTTCTTTTTTCATTGTTCGTTGTTTTATTGGGTTTGTACCGACAAAAATAGTGGGTTGCAATGCAGTCTATCTGCAATTCCAAAAAATTGTTCTGGTACAGGGCTTTCAACTCCCTTTGAAATTTTGAACCGGAAAAACTGATTTTGTCTTTTGGTCGGCAAGTGGAAGTGCTTGCACCGCGAGATCTGAGGGATGAAAATTAAAGCTGATTTGTCAATTGCGATTGATTATTATTCTCGAGATTATTTTCTGTATTGAATTTTATGGGCATGTTTTTTGACAAAAAAAGGCAACACCCCGCCCGCCTTCGGCGTGCACCCCTCTACCAGAGGGGAATGGAGAGCGTTGAAAAACTCCCTCCGCCACGGCGGAGGAAGGGGTGTTAAATTCCCCTCTCGTAGAGGGGTGGCTGCGCAGCAGCCGGGGTGTTCCCACTCTGCTTGTCAGTCAATCATTTAACTCCCCCCATATTTCTCAATCAAAAAACCTTCCAATTCCCGCATCACATTATCCAAGTCGTGTTTAACTCTTAAATCTGAAATTCGATAAATTCCTAAGCCCAAATTTTTTAAAAACTCTTCTCGTTTTGCATCGTATTTTTCTTTATGATTATGGCTTGTTCCATCGATTTCTACAACTAAGCTCAACCGTCTGATATAAAAATCCACAATATAATTACCGATAATTTGTTGTCGATCAAAATCGATTTGGTGGAATTTCTTCTGATGAACTTGTTTCCAAAAAATTACTTCGGATAAAACTCCGGCTTTCCGCAATGATCTCGCTCTGCTTTTTAGATGAGGATTATAGGGAAGAAGTCCTAAGTTGTATTCATAGATTGGAGTATCGTAAATATGAGTAAGATATTTTTTCATAATATCTAAAGCCAAGGTTGAGTCTTCTAATTTAAGCTTTTTTTGGTTAATAGTTGTTTTTATTTACCATTGATGCTCTTTTGGTTTTGAGGGGAAAGTTGGAAGTATTTGATGTTTTGATTGAGGTGTTTCTTTTCTGGTCAGAGAGAAAACACCCCGCCCGCCTGCGGCGTGCACCCCTCTATTAGAGAAGAATGGGGAGCGGTGAATAATTCCCTCCGCCACGGCGGAGGAAGGAGTGTTAAATTCCCTCCGCCGCGGCGGAGGGTGGCTGCGCAGCAGCCGGGGTGTTCCCGCTTTGCTTGTCAGTCAATCATTTAACTTCCCCCATATTTCTCAATCAAAAAAAACACTCTCGCATTACAACATTAAACCCCTATTTTCACTTTACAAAACGAATAAACACTTCACCTTACAAATCCATTTTAAATCGCATTACCACTTCTCCGGTTTCTCGGTCTATTTCAATTTTATTATCACCTTTGTTGAGGTCTTTGCCGGTACTCATTTTAAACAGGCCGGATAAGAAGTCCATTCCTTTGTTCATCACCGCTTCCATTTCTTCCATTTTTTGAATGCGCTCGCGAGTTTCTGCTTTTTCCGATTCTTTTTCATGTGCAATTTTTTCGGAATCGATTTCTGGCTGAGGCTCGTGAGTTTCTATACCCACTTCCTCTTTTTCCTCGGTTTTCGAATCGGTCAATTCCTGAAAGGTCTCGTCGTTATCCAAGAGTTGATCGATAATTTCGGAAATTTATGTTGAATTACTTCTGGCATGATTTTGCTTTTTAAGAATGCGAAAATATATGAAAATGAGAAGAAAATCTGTTCTTTTTGACTGAATTAATTTGTTGATAAAAGAGGATTAAAAAACAGAAATCGTTTTAAACAAATTAGGGCATTAGTTATTATCAGTCAAGCTTAAAACCTTATAAAACAGACCCCCGTGTCACAACTAAGAGTGATAATACTGAAATATCTACTGTAGATATAAGATTAAGCTAATAACGTGGCGGATTACCATAAAACAATTCATCTATCCGTAAATTTATTTATACCTTGTTCGCAAACATTGTATTCTTATTAAATTATTTTAAAGAAGACTTTATCAATGCGTTATTTACTCATTGTTTTCTTGGTTTTAATACATATCAAGAGTTATTCACAAACTTCTGACAGTCTGGCCAACCCCATCATTCCAACGGATAAAAGAAGCTTTTTGAACAATATTGGTATGTACTTGAATATGCGGATGGCCCAACGAAATTATGTGCTGCGCGGAGGCTATCACGATTATGATGGAAGTCAGTTTGAAAATGAATACACGGCTTTAGGGATTTATGCCAAGGTTCACGATAAAATAAACATCAATTTTCGAAACCGATTTAATAAGGCGACTAACGTAGAAAGCCTCGATCAACTCGGAAATAGTATAGAACTCGCTAATATTAATATTTCAGTGGTCCCTGATTTCAAAATTATATTGGGAAGACAAGATGCTTATTTCGGGGGTTATGAATATTCTTTTAATGCGATAGAGGTCATGCAGTATAATGATATTCAGAGTAATGCTCAGGCTTATGTAACGGGTATTGGACTTGATTATAACTTGTCGGAAAATCACAATTTCGGATTTCAAATTTTAAATTCGAGAACAGAGCATTGGGAGGAAAAATATGAGGAAGATGAAGAGCAGGATATTCATCAGCCTGTTTTTCCAGTGGAATTTGTGGGTCGGTGGAAAGGCAGTTTTTTTAATGGGAAATTCCAAACGATATACAGTTATAGCTACGGAACGGAAAGTAAAGATATGTACACTCATTTTATCACATTAGGACATAAATTCGAAACGGGTAGGTTTAAGTTTATGTATGATTTTGATTATAACTATGAAGATTTAGATACAAAGGGATTGGCTACCACGATAATTAATGGAAATGACATTTCTGATGAACATTTTGTAATTGGAGTCCAAGAGGGACCGGTTGCACAAAAAGTGACTTATTTAGAAAATTGGATTCGAACGGAATATGAGGTCAGTTCTAAGTTTAGAGCACTTTTGTCTTTAATGACAAGCACGGCTTACGGGAAAGATTTAAAAACTGATACCAGTGGAAGAGACCGATTGCGCACCAGTTATGGAGTTATACCCTCTGTCTATTATCGGCCTTTTGATGATATTGATGTTCGTTTTTTTGTCACCTATGTCGGACGATATTTCAAATATTCTACTTTTGCTGAAAACCAACTCGGGGCAGTCAATTATAATAAGAATGAAATAAAATTTGGATTTATAGCGCCCTTGCGAGTTCTGTGACTCCATTTGTCAAACACAAATCAACTATTTTGACATTACATCCACACACTTTGCGAGCTTTCAACTTTATAAAGCAGGAAATTTATTTCTTTTAAAAATTCTTTCGGCAAAGCCCGCATTTTTAAATCCCCTCCGGCGGTATGAAAAGTCAAGTTGTAAAGTCCTCTTCTTCTATACCAAAACGGTTGTCGCAGGCTGACACCTTCCATTTTGAATAACTCCAAAACTTCTGTTTGCTGAGTCCACAACCCTTGTTTGATAATTAAAAAATCATCGTCTATGGTGAGTTCAATTGTTTTATAAAGGAAGTATTGATAGGGGACAAGGACAAGAAGAGCCAAAGAAGATACAAACAATAAACTGAGAATATTTTCAAGGTTAAAGCTGAAATAACTGAAAACATAAAAAGCCAAAAGCGCTAAGCCTATAATAATAAAACGTCTATTCATCCAAATTCGATGAGGTTTGGTGTTTCTTGAATTTGAGGGTGTTTGTCGGGGATATAGAAAATACTTTATTTGTTCAATTGTTTTAGGGGCTAACCCGGGCGTGATAATTTTACTTTTGCCTACTTTATTATCGCTACTTGCCAAAGAAAATTGTGCTTCATAAAGGTTTAGTCTCTTTTGAATCGGATTGGTTGTGATTTTTAAAACCTGTAACCGATGCGCCTGAAAAGAAACCTTGGTGTTGGTTTTTAGCCCCATTTCAATTTGTAAATAATCGGCCGTTTGTCGGATGTTGAGATTAAAATGTTTGATAATTACTTCTCCAACGGTGACTAAAATGCTTAAAATCACAGCAAAAACGATAAAGACCGGAATGAAAATGAGACTTCCGGAAATGTTTTCCACAAACGTTTCAGAGTATTCAAAGGCTTCCTCCAATTGCGATTCAAAGCCTTGTTGAAGTTGGTTATAAATCGAGGATAAAAATATCGTAATCAAAAGAAATCCGCGTAAATAACTTCGGGTTAAACCGACTTTTAAAAGGGTAAATAAACTCGTGTGATAGTGCCAAGATTCTTGTTCTGTGGACTCTTCTGCCGACGGATAATCTTTTTCTACCGGGATTTCTGAAGTATAAGTAGTTTTCACTTTGGTAAGAATATCCGAAATAGCTCGAGCATCTTTTTCTAAAAGTGCATGAATATGGATTTCGTCTCCTTTGCTTCCGGCTGTATCGACCGTAAAACCATATACGCCGATTAACCGCTGAAGAATGGAACGTTTTAAATCCACTTGTTGAATACGGTCAAATGGAATCCGAATGGAGTTTGAGGTGAAAACCCCTTTTTCCAATACAAATTTTTGATTTTCATAATCGATGTGAAAGCGGAAGTTCCGATAATACAGATAGCTGTAAATTAAAGCCAGTCCAACCAATATCGGAATAGCTATTATGCCATAAATTTTTATTTGATCCGAGGCGCTTACAAAAATCAGTAAGAAAATCGCCCAAAACCCTCTGACCAAGTTATAAACTACCTTGAATAAAATAGGGATAATCCCGATAACCGATTGTCGTTGTGGGGTTTTAAAAGCTTGATCAGTCATCTTTGGAGATTTTTTCTGAAACAACACTGTTCAATTCTCCTGCGCGCTCGGGAGATAAGCCGGGGATATTTACATCACTGCCACTCCCTCCGGCGGTGTATATCTCTAATGATGCAATCCCAAAAACCTTATCAAAAAGAGATCGATTGATCGCCGAATGTTGAATGCGATTAAAAGGAACAACGGTGGTTTGTGTTGTAATGTAACCTTGTCTAAAAATAATATCTTTTTCTCGTAAGGCATAACCGTAATACTTTTGTTTTAGGATGATATCGGCAAAGCGTAGGCTAAAGAAAATGAATAAAGCACTAAGGATGATATAAACCAAAATATCCGGACCATTCAGGAATAAAAAAATCCCGCCAGCGGTAAAGATTATTAAAAACAAAAGGGAGGTTTGTACAAGAGATTTTGTTCTTAACTTAACCGACACAGGATGAAGCGTTACCGTTTCGAAATCGGGTAATTCTTCAATATTGATTTCAGGATTTCTAAATACTTCTTCCATGTCTTATTTGCTTTATGGGAAAGAGTCGAATTTAGGAAATTTTTGTCGAGTGGCTTGATTGTTAGTAGCCAATTTGTTGCAATAAGTTTCGTTTTTTTAACCTAAAATCGCGTATGTCAAAATTTTATCGTTTCTTTGCAAAGATACTATTTAGTAATTAGCACCACATATCATGAAAGGACCTTTGTTTTATTCAAAAATATTGCTCTTTGGCGAATATGGGATTATTAAAAATTCCAAAGG
>DATGSA010000076.1:0-4829 GCA_035303085.1 Flavobacteriaceae bacterium | reverse complement strand
AGAATAGAAAGTACAATCCAACCTGTATCAGGAGAAATTATGTGTTCTGTATATTGCATTAAATTATATCTTAATTGATAGATTTTTGACGCGTACCTCTTATTAATTCAACAACCGTAAAGATAAAAACAAGACCTCCCAAACCGAGCATAGTAAATGCCAGCCAAAGTGAGTGATGTTCTACTTTAACGCTTAAGGTATCTGAATAAGTTTTTGTAGAGGGGTGATAAACTCTGTAATAATAAGTTCCATTTTCTAATCCTGAAATAAATGTTGCAGGATCATTTCCTTCATATACACTTGAAAAATCCTTAAAATCGGTAGAAGTGGATTGTTGTAATTCAAATTTTTGAGCATCTGATTCCGGATGAGACCAATGTAGCTTAACAATGCCCTGTTCAGGATTACTTCCGCTTTCTAAACTTAAGACAGGAGGAGTAGCATGTATTAAAAATACATTGAAAAATAGTATAATAAATAAGGGGATTTTTGTGCAAAACATATTTGTTTTCCGGCCTACAATATCAATATATCAGCTATTGATTTTTTAGATATAACACATTTTCATAGAAACCCGTAAGCTTCAATATAGTTGACACTTATCCAAATTTTTGCACCATCTTTTTTACAACATCTGCGATTACACGGGGTTTTAAAGGTTTTTCGTGGAATGGACTGTTGTTAACTATATTGCAAATTAGCACCCTTTGTTCGTTAATTCTATCAAGCGAATTTGTACTATATTAAATTTTTTATTTCCGCTATATTTTTAGAATTTTTATTCTCTAAAATCAATTTATATGTAGATTTTATTTCAAGTGACTAATTTTATTTTAATTAATGGTGCTTTAATCGAAAAACCTCTTTATCTTTCGATGGCCTATGATTTGATTTTCCATTATGATGAACATAAAGTTGACGCAAAACTATTAATGCAAACTCCCAAAATGAAATTCGTTTTAACAGCCATCTTTATCCTATCCTTTTTTTTAATAGAAGCCCAAACCTATATTCGTTCCGGGAAAGGCGATTACAATAAAGTACTTTACACTTGGGACGGGAAGTATTTGCGACAAGGGAAAGGGAATCACAATACTGTTTTATTCACTTGGGACGGAAAATATATCCGTCAGGGAAAAGGAAACTACAATACCGTTTTATCTACTTGGGATGGAAAGTATTTAAGAAAGGGAAGAGGAGATTATAATAAAGTGCTCTATACTTGGGATGGGAAATATATTCGTCAAGGAAAAGGAGATTACAATAAGGTCTTATATACTATCGGCACAAAATATATCAGACAAGGAAAAGGGGATTATAATCCGGTTCTGTTGACCCTCAGTGGTGAAATACCTATTGCAGTTTTAATTTTTTTGATGGTATAAATAATGGGCATAATTTCAATTTTAATCGCCTCTTCTTATATCGCCGGAATAAGATCGGTTGATGTCTTTATATTCGGGGTTACCATAATAATATATTGTACCACCCGAACCGGATTTAGCATTTAAGGTATCCGTGACAAAAACCTTTGCACTTCCTCCGGAAGAGGTGTTAATTTCTGCGATTTCCGTCTTAAGGTTTTCAGCTTTAATACTGCTCCCGGCAGAAGATTTTCCTGAAAAATATTTACTATACCCGATTAATTTTATCGTGGAACCACCAGATGACGCAACTATTACCGAATCGGTTTCTAAGTTTAGTTTTATATCTCCTGCAGTTGAGGCAAATATTCGTAGTTTGGGTTGTTTAAAAGTATCTTCCGAAATTATGGAACCCGCACTTTTGGCTTCTATAGATGAGAGATTTTTATAATATACATCCACATCCATCGCCTTGGTATTCCCGAAATTTATCCTTCTTTTAGTTCCAATAGCAAGTTTATTATCCCGGATACTATAATCAAATTCCGATAGTAGATTTTCTTGAGCATGAACGACCAAGTAAGTTGAATCGCTATGGATAAGATTGACATTCCACGCTTTTTGAGTTGATATTTTGTCAAAATCCTCCGTCAGTTGAAGGTGATTTTCAACAACGGGACCTTTTCCGTTAACTTGGCTATAACTTAAATCCAAACTCTTCCAATTTGAGACGGAAATAATTGTTGTCATTATCGATAAAGCCCAAATTCCCAGCAAGACCAATACCCCGGTCAAGCCAATTCCTTTTATGCTTGGACTGATTATTTTCAGGCCTGCTAAAAATAAAAGTAAAAGAGGAATGCCAGCCAGTAATATTACTAAAACAACATTAAGCCAAGCGGGTAATAAAGGGAGTCCGCCTACGGATATTCCCAGAACTGTAAGGCCGGAAACTCCCCCAAAAAACAACAGACTGATGATAATTCCGATTAAGGTTCCCCCGGCAGACAAGACAAGGATTACTCCAATAAAGACGACAAAGACTTTCAACAATACTAAAAGCACTTTTCCCAATCCCTCAAAAAATGAATTTACGCCAGAATAGTCGGTATTTTTCACCTGTTCTTTAGCATTGGCAAATTCCTCTCTTACTTTTTGTTCAATATTACTTATGTCGATAGGTTTCCCTTGCATTTCCAATTTTTGTGAAGTAGTTTTTGCCGCCGGTACCACAATCCACATAATGACATAAATCAAAAGCACCGTAGATCCACTGGGGACCAAAGCGCCCGAAATTATATCCGGTATCCATAAAAGCAAGAATGCGAGTCTTATCCAAATCACATTAAAACCAAAGAAATGACCTAATCCGGCACAAACCCCACCTATTGCATTATTGTCTATATCTCTATATAATTTTTTTGAAGTGGAAGACTGTTCTGTGTAATCTTCAGTTTTAAAAGAAGTCTTCTCACCCTCCATTTGATAATCTTCAGGTTGTCCCATGATTCCAATCATACGATCAACTTCTTCTAATCCAATAACCCAATCCGCAGTTTTGCGATCTTGTAAAAACAATTCAGCGATTCGCGCTTCGATATCTGCCATGGTTTCCTCTCGACTTTGAGCGTCGAGGGAAGCTGAAATAGCTTTTAAATAATTATCTAGTTTTAGATATGCATTTTCATCAATATAAAAATTGATTTTCCCTAAATTTATGGTGATTGTCTTATTCATTACTTTGGGAATTTTGAGTTGTTATAAAATTTATTGAGTTTTCTAAATTGCTCCAAGTTGTAGAAAGTTCTTTGAGAAACATCTTACCTTTATCGGTTAAATGATAATATTTTCTTGGCGGCCCGCCGGTAGATTCTTGCCACCTATAACCTAATAGCTCCGCATTCTTCAACCGCGTCATCAAGGGATAGATCGTACCTTCCACTACAATGAGTTCCGCTTTTTTGAGTTTCTCCAAAATCTCTCCCACATATGCTTCATCATGTTCTAAAATGCTCAGAATACAATATTCCAGCAAACCTTTCCTCATTTGGGTTTTTATATTTTCAACTTTCATAAGCAGGATTTTCTTTCTTGTGGGAACAAAGATAAATTTCATAAGGTACTTTGCAATACAAAGTACTGTATGTTAACGTATGATTAACTTACTTTGCTCAGAATATAAACTTGGTTTAATAAAATAAGTTGTTCTAATAGTCTGATTAGCTCTTCAAAGGAGCCATTTTCAATTTTCAAGAAGAATGAAAGTTCTTTATTCTCAATTCTGATTGTAAGTCTAATTTTAATTGCATTGACACATTTACGCAACTTGCTTATTCTTAGCGATTTATATTTTATTATTATGTTGCCATTTTATAAAGTTCAGTTTTTCTGTGTCCTTTTTTAAAACTTTCATTTACAATCGCAAAAACTGTCACCCAAGAAGAAACATAATAGTTACAACCGCCCCGAAAATAGCTAAATCTGCGGTTTATCTGATTTGACTCCTTTTTTATGTATTTTGTTTTTATTACTGTAAAATAGGACGAAAGCACTTTTTTCTTAAGGAGGAAGATTGCCTTTTATTATTAAAACTCTATAAATCAGTAAACAAGAGCTCCTTTCCTTCTCAAGGAAAGGACAGCTTGCGATTCAAACTTGTTTGAATTGCCAAACAGGTAAGGTTCCCTGCTGTTTTGAATTAGGAGGTTTGCTCTGCTACTATTGGGTTGTAACTGTTTTAAAAGCCTTGTTTGCAATCGCCAAAATCATCACTCAAATGACATATTTCGATCTCGTATATTATAAAAGAAAAACGTAATTGTTGCGGATTATTTTTCAAAAAACTTCTTTTTTATCTGCGTTATTAGCGTTCTATCTAATCTTCAACCAACCGCTTCTTCCCCTGTCAACAATACCTGCATCAGACCTTTTTTCTGGGTTTTAAATCTTGTTAATTTCTTTGTCAGCAGCAGTGGGTATTTCGGCAATGGCAGTTTGCTCTTCGAGATTTGGGTATTTCAAATGCAAATTTTAATATCTACTGAGTTAATGGACTCCAAAGTACTTCATTTATATCTATTCCATCAAACTTCCGTGTTTACTAAAAATAATACAGGAAATTTCCATTCGATTTTTCATTACCTCTTAATGCACATATACCACGTCCAATACAAACATTATGTATTGCTTTAGCAACTTCTCCTTATCAATTGGCCTTTTTCAGAAACAGCAGGATTATAGGTCCTAAGAGCGATCAATCTTGCAAATAATACCGAATCGGCTTCTTTAATTACAGAGTTAACTAATATCCAAAAATCCTACGTTTTTCGGTATTACGCCAGAACAAACAAAACAAATAATAAATCGCTGTAGCGTAACTTATGAAAGCGAAGGGGCTTTCAACGGGTTTTCAGGAATAGAAGGATTGTAGATCCTGAGTGCAATCAATGTTGCAAATAATACCGA
>DATGSA010000075.1:0-10092 GCA_035303085.1 Flavobacteriaceae bacterium | reverse complement strand
TGTGCTTTTTCCTCTTTCTTCTTGGTGCCGATTACCTTGCTCTCCAAAATAGCCGAGCGGCGTAATGTTCGTCGTAATTGATTTCGAAAATCCATTCGCTCGGACACCCATTCCGCTATAATATCTTGCGCGCCTTCAATTGCTTTTTCAACAGAAGGCACTTTTTTATTGATATACTTTTTTGCCAATTGCAACGGATCGGAATTGCTGGTCATCAATTGTTTGCTCAGTGACTCCAGTCCTTTTTCTCTGGCCATTTCGGCTCTTGTTCGTCGTTTTGGTTTGTAGGGAAGATATAAGTCTTCTAAAGTGGTGAGATCTTTGGCGCTTTCTATCTTAAGCTTCAGTTCTTTGTCAAGCTTTCCTTGCTCTGCTATAGTTTGCAAAACTGTTTCTCGCCTCTTTTCTAATGCTTCAAAATCTTTAAGATGTTTTTCGATATCCTGAATAGCTACCTCATCTAAACTTCCGGTAGCTTCTTTACGATAGCGCGTAATGAACGGAATGGTATTTCCTTCGGAAAGTAATTGTACAACAGCTCGTACTCCTTTTCTTGGAAACTGTGTTTTATCGAGTATATAATTTTCTGCATTCATGCCGACAAATATACAAGATAGATTTTTCATCTACACAAAACATCTTCTGTTGAATTATACTTTTATGCTCGGCTAAGCTACACTTGGGAAAAGTGGTCATCTCTTCCTATTAGCCTGAATTAACGCTGATAGAATGTTTTTCTGTCAAAATAAATATTCCAAAAAACACTTAATCCATTATTTAATTCAGAAAAACAAACCTACTTTTGGTCTGGCTTTCGTAATTTAGCCAAGTATTAACCTAAAAACCACAAACTATGCTACGTTGGGTTGTTATTTTTTTAGTTATCGCAATAATAGCTGCTATTTTTGGATTTACCGGAATTGCAGAAGGAGCGACAGAAATTGCCAAGATTATCTTTTATATTTTTATCATCTTAGTTGTTCTTGGCTTCTTGGGTATGGTGACAATTTTTAAAAAATAATTGGCATCGATTCCATAAAAAAAACGGCTTCCAAATAAACAGAAGCCGTTTTAAAATTGTCTTTAAATTATATGGAGAAATTATTCAACCGTAATCACTCCATGCATAGTAGGGAAATGTCCGGGGAAAGTACAAACGTATTCGTACTCGCCTGGTTCATCTAAAGTAAAAGTGATTTCATCTTCTTCCCCATCGGCCAACATATCTGTCGCAATAATTACAGGTTCTTTTTGCTCATCAGTCATTTTATCTAAACCTCCTGCTTTAGCCGCCTCTTGCCCGAATTCACGCGAAGTGGTACCCTGTTTTAAAACCACTAAATCATGAGACATTACATCAGCAGGCAGATCGCTAACAGTTTTCAAAACTATGGTAATTTCTTCTCCGGCCTTTGCTTTGATTGAAGTTTTATCATACCTCATTTGGTCGTTTCCAATAATTACAATTTTATCGGAATCCTTTTCTTCAGCTGAGGTAGTTTCTTCTTTTTCAGAAGTAGCAACCTCAGTGTCCTGACTATCAGGACTCTCTTTTTTCTTGTCGTCACCACAAGCGGTAAATAAAAAAGCAACCGACGCCAAAATCAAGCTGAAATAAGCTATCTTTTTCATAATAAAATTTATTTTTTTTAGTTCGCGGTAAAGCTAAGAAACAAAATTTATTTTCAAGTATAATTTTAGATATTTTAAGATGACAACGGGTATGATCCTCAAAAAACAACCAAATTTCATTTTATTAGTTCACCAGATTTTCAAAGATAAAATAGCTTCAAAGGTGTTAAGCCTTTATCCTTATTTCTTCCAGCAATTCTAATTTGGTAAATTGAAATCCTTGTAAATTTCAAATATTAGTTTTTCACAAACTTAAAGACTTGACTTTTGTCGTTCATGTTTACCTTAATAAAATAGACTCCTGGGGATAATCCTTGGAGGTCTAATCTCACTTCCATTTTATCCGAATTTATATTTTTCACTTTCTTACCAGCCAAGTTATAAATAGTAATTCCATTTATAATTTCATCTGCATTTAAAGTAATCTCATTAATGGCAGGGTTTGGAAATAACTTAACACTAATTTTATCGTGTTTCTCCATTGATAATACATCGGTCGTGAAATTCACTGGTCCAATATAATCACTAAATACCTCTTCTTCCTCATTACAAATCGCACGTACATATACATCATAATTTGTTTCTGGTACTAGCTCAGTTAATATATATTCATTTTCTTGAGTTATAACAATTTCCAGCTCGTCAAAATCCAAACCTAATATACCATAAACAATCATCCAAGTATTTTCCTCTTCTGTATCATCCCAAGAAACTTTTGCAGAAGTATCACTTACCTCTTCAATATATATATTTTCTGGAGGTGAACAAATCACTGGCTCAGTGGTAAACCCTTCTCCTTCTGCCCAATCACTTAAATTTTCTTCATGACAGATAGCTCGCACATAGAAATCGTATAAGGTGTTACTTGACAAGTTTGTTAATAAAGCCTCAGTAGTCTGAACCTGTAGTGTAGCCTCAGGATTATTTAAATCAAAACCCTCTACACCATACATCACTTCCCACATTTCTTCTTCTCCTCCTGGACTCCAGGAAATTGTAGCGGAATTATCTGTAATGTATTCGGTTATAAGATCTGTTGGTTGGATACATTCTGGATATGGAATTACAAGACTAAAATCTAAGGTTGAACCATAAGCATATAATCCACAAGCATCTAAAGGAGCATTGTCACGTGAACCTACTCGCATTCTATAGGTTCCGGGCTCTGCATCCTCAGGGATTGTAATCACATATTCCTGTTCATTCATGTCTTCTCCCTCAGCAACAACTTCATCATCCTGGAAAATCAAATCACGATTCCAATCAACCCAAACTTTTAAAACAAAGTTAGCAATAAAATATTCTGTATTAATAGTAATATCGTCCCCTGGATTAGTTATTAAAGTCATCGAAGAGCTTAAATTATCATATCCATCTCTGGGCTGTTCGTCGGTTAAGTAGTCTATGTTTTCAATTCCTCCCTCAGTATTTACTGTGGTCAAGTAGAAGAAATCAGTTGTATAGAAAGGCTTACAATAACCATAAAAATAATCCGCAGAAACAGTAGGGCTATCCTCAGAATCACATTCAGCGGTTATCATAAATTTATAATCCATATCGAGAATAGGATTTTCCAAAATAAACTCTGATTCGGAAGTAGTGACAACTGTTCCCTCCCCTGGCTCAATAGTTAGGCCTCCATACTCCACTTTCCATTGATTAACTTCCTCCTGTCCTTCCCAATTAACTTCCAACTCTAAATCGTCATTAACATTAAATGTTATATTTTGTGCGGGGTAACAAGCGGGATTAACTATTTCTATATCTATATCAATAGCTGAACCTTCATCAAAAGTGCCACAAGGTCCATCTGTGCTATTTCCATAATATGAAGTCACTCTCATTCTATAAAAACCTTCAGACACATAATTCGGTATGGAAATATTGGCTGTTTTGCTCGGTTGAATATCATACAAATCAAAAACCTTTTCCTCTTCCGAGAACTCATGATTATTGTCCCAATCTATCCAAATTTTCACGGTATGCCCTACTCCTTGAAACATAGTAGTTAGGTCGAAATTACCACCAGGGACTGACACTAAGGATTGATCTCCTGTAATATTTTCATACCCCTCTTCAGGCTGACTTGTTGTATTATAATCAATGTTTTCAATTCCTCCATTGGTAGTTATCTGTGTGATGAAATAAAGAGGAGAAAGATATTCGGGAATACAATATTCATTATCTTGAATAAGGAAGGAACTATAAGAAACATGGTTTTTTATGGGTGCTCCGTTTAATTTGAAAATAAAAAACACCAGTAGAGATACACTTAAATAATAGTTTTTCATGATTTAATTATAAATTAGGTTTTGATATAAATTTAATTTTAATATTACTGATCCAAAACTAAGCATTATATTTTATATTTTCTTTAAAACTATTGGTTATTACACTAAATCTCTTAAATTATTAAACCATCAAAGCTTTAAAACAATGTTTCTTAAAAAAAAGAGACAACAGATTCTCCACAAATATGGATCAATTGCATTCAAGATGTTAATAACCTAATAAAAAACATTAGCAAAGTTCAAAAACAAAAACACTTATCAAAGGTAATTCGAGGCAATCAAAAATCTTCATCAGACATTTTGAGTAAATAAATTCTTCCTGAGCAAAACTTATTTCCAACTATATTTTCAGCTATTTTAAGACGACAGCGGATATGATTTTCAAAAAACAACCAAATTTCATTTTATTGGCTCATCAGATTTTCAAAAATAAATAGCTTCAAAGGTTGCCAGGGCATCTCCCAATTCATTTTTTAAGATAAGGCTATCTTGTTTCAAATCGTATTGTTTAGCCACTTCAAAAACCTGTAAGAATTCTCTCTCGTCATAATTCAGATAAGGACAAGATTTTAAGGTACCCGCCCTGGAAGAAAATTCAATACGATTATTTGGTTTTAATTCATAAACACCCATCAGATCATTGCATCCGCCAAATCCTGTCAGTTCATTTTTATCGGTTTTCAGAATAAAATAAACCTCTCTTTCTTGATCTTCTTCCATTTTGACTTCCTTTCCATTCAACGTTTTCAGTTTCCAATACTTCTCTGTGATGTTTTTCTCAAAATCTTTCTTTGTATCACTTTCGACGTCATTTTTTACCTTTCCGCAAGAAACGAATATCAGTAATAAAACAGTTGTATTAAGTATGGAGTTCTTCATAATTATATATTTATTAGGTAGGAGTAATAACCATCTATTTTCACTCCTGCGTACAGCTATCTTATTTCATTAAAAAAGACTTTCAAATATGCTATAAAAGTTTATTTCTCCAAAATTATCAACACTTATAAAAAAACATTTTTCTTACATTTAATCTTGTACAGATTCAAGTAATTCAGTTTTTCACACGATTAATAATCAAACCCTTAGTTAAAATCGCATAACAATCTTTGATAAAATTACCATGTAATAGTATTGGTAAAGGGGATGAAAAAACAATATCTTTGCGGGCATGAAATTAAAAGAAGAAATAAAAAGAAGGCGAACCTTTGGGGTCATTGCTCACCCTGACGCCGGAAAGACTACGCTTACTGAAAAACTCTTGCTTTTTGGAGGAGCTATTCAGGAAGCTGGAGCGGTCAAATCAAATAAAATTAAGAAAACAGCCACCAGTGACTTTATGGAAATCGAACGACAACGTGGAATTTCTGTGGCTACTTCTGTGTTGAGTTTTAACTATAAGGATATTAAAATCAACATTCTGGATACACCTGGACACAAGGATTTCTCAGAAGACACCTACCGTACTCTATCTGCGGTAGATAGCGTGATTGTGGTCATTGATGTGGGACGAGGAGTAGAAGAGCAGACTGAAAAATTAGTAGAGGTTTGCAGAATGCGCAACATTCCGATGATTGTGTTTATCAACAAACTTGACCGAGAAGGAAAAGATGCTTTTGATTTGTTGGATGAAGTCGAACAAAAACTCAAGCTTAAAGTTTGTCCTTTGAGTTTTCCTATCGGAATGGGGTATGAATTTCAAGGGATTTATAACCTCTGGGAAAAAAACCTCAACTTATTTAAGGAGGATTCCAGAAAAAACATTTCTGATATGATTGAAATTGATGATCTCAGCACTCCGGAATTAGAGGAATTAATCGGTACCGAAGCAGCGGAAAACCTCAGAGAAGAGGTGGAATTGTTAGAAATAGTTTATCCGGATTTTGATCACGATGAATACATCAAAGGAGAGCTGCAACCTGTTTTTTACGGTTCAGCATTATTTAATTTTGGGGTGAGAGAGTTATTGGATTGCTTTATTGAAATTGCCCCTCCTCCGATGCCTAAAGAAAGCGATGTTCGAACTGTTTATCCTGAAGAAGAAGATTTTACCGGATTCGTATTTAAAATTCACGCGAATATGGACCCAAGACACAGAAATCGCTTAGCGTTCGTAAAAATTGTTTCGGGATTGTTTGAAAGAAATGAACCTTATTTACACGTTCGTCATAATAAAAAGCTAAAATTCAGTAGTCCGAATGCTTTTTTTGCGGATAAAAAAGAGGTGGTAGATACTTCATATCCCGGAGATATCGTAGGGTTACACGATACGGGAAATTTCAAAATCGGAGATACTTTAACCGAAGGAGAAATATTGAATTTCAAAGGTGTTCCGAGTTTTTCTCCCGAACATTTTAGATATATCAACAATGAAGACCCGATGAAATCCAAGCAACTGGCAAAAGGAATTGAACAATTGATGGACGAAGGCGTTGCACAGTTATTTACCTTGGAGATGAATGGTAGAAAAGTTATTGGAACTGTCGGTGCATTACAATACGAAGTGATTCAATATCGACTGGAGCACGAATACGGCGCCAAATGTTCTTATGAACCTTTAAATGTTTATAAAGCCTGTTGGGTAGATCCGGAAGATGAAAAAAATGAAGAGTTTGCTGATTTTAAAAGAGTAAGACAAAAATATTTGGCACAAGACACCGACGGAAAATTGGTGTTTTTAGCCGATTCTCAATTCACCTTACAGATGACCCAAGAGAAATATCCGACGGTGAAATTACACTTTACTTCGGAATTTTAAGTGATGAGTGGTAATTTGAGATTGAAGATTGAAGATTGAAGAGTGAAGAGTGGAGAGTGGAGAGTTTTAAAGTTTACTTGTTCACAGGTTTACAACAATAATATTATAAATCAAAACGAGAAATTATGAATAAAGTAGGAATAGTGATGGGCAGCACGAGCGATTTGCCGGTGATGCAAGAGGCAATCGATTTTTTAAAAGATTTGGACATCGAGATAGAAGTTGATATTGTATCGGCGCATCGCACTCCGGAAAAACTGATGCAATATGGAAACAATGCACACACGCGTGGTGTTGATGTCATCATTGCCGGAGCAGGCGGAGCGGCTCATTTACCGGGAATGTTAGCTTCGGTTTCTCCACTTCCGGTTATTGGAGTTCCGGTCAAATCTCGTAATTCTATCGATGGTTGGGATTCCGTGCTTTCTATTTTGCAAATGCCGGCCGGCGTTCCTGTAGCTACTGTCGCTTTAGATGGCGCCAAAAACGCTGGAATTTTAGCCGCACAAATCATTGGGGCAAAAGATACTACCGTTCAACAAAAAATAATCGGTTACAAAATGGGTTTAAAAGAGAAGGTAATCAAAGGTGCTGAAGAAGTGAAAAACCTCGGCAGTAAATAAAAATTAATCCTTTATACCTTTTCCATAAAACAACCGTTTTAAAATTCAGTTTATTAATCTCATAAAAAAACAATTATGAAAATCAAAAGTTTATTATTCTCTTTATTCCTTATGACCCTGGTTATTTCATGTTCAAGCGATGATGATCCTATCCTCGTTGATGATGACAATGATAATGACACCGACAACCCGATAAACACCTCGGATTATTTCCCTTCAAACCAAGCTAATTTTTGGACGTATTACAATGAATCGGTTGCTGAATATGATGAAATGTCAGGAACTGCAACAGAAACTTTAAGTGTGGAAAGTGAAAATGGAAATGAAGTCACCTTCTCTACCGCAGTTGAAGGAGATGCTGCCGGTATCATTACCGGTGCTTTGGCCAATGGAACTTTAGACAAGTCCGATGGAAAACTGACCTATTCAGGAGATTTTGGACTTATTAACTTTGAAGGAATTGACCTTGATATTCCTTTTACCGATATGACTCTTTTAGATTCAGAAGCATCAACAGGAGATATATTGTACACCATAGAAGATGAATTTAGCCAAGAAATCGAATTTGGCGAATTTGGAAATTACAATATTGATGTAGCATATACTTTGGAAGTAATCCAAGGCGAACATTTAGAATCTTATATGGATTTTGATCAAGTGCTTACTTCAACTTTAAGCTTGACCAATCTTTCTGTAATCATCCACGGAATACCAGTTGTGGGAAGTTTAGAACTTATGGAAAGTACAACTAACGAACCGATTAACTCTACCAGCTATTTTGCAAAAGACATCGGTCTCATCAAAAGCGAAACCAGCATTGATATTCCTTTTATTGTTCTTGAAGACATCGTTCCGATTCCACTTCCGGGCTTACCTGGTTTAGAACCGATAGAAGCGGCTATGACACAGGAAATCACAGATTATTCGGTGAACTAATCCTATATAGAGGTTTACTTAAACACCTTACAAAACAAACCCGATGGTTTTCAAAAAATTGTCGGGTTTTGTTTTTTTTTATGGTATTCTCAGCCAAAAGAGGATGGTTTTTATTTGTGCATACGTGGCGAAAAAGTCAATCTATAACTGCCATCTGTATCCAAATTGTACGGTGGCGGTTCGGGTAAAAATCTCTCCGTTTAATTTTTCTTCATCCAAGTTATTCAATCCAAAATGCCCACCAAATTCTATAAAAAATTCATTTCGATAAAAAAAGTGATAGGAGAATCCTATAAATCCCGTCACTCCATAGGTAAACTCCTCAAAATTTTCACCGATATAAGATCTACTTTTTGAAAACCCGGCATCTCGCACTTGTTCTCGCGTCGCCAAAATTTCTGTTCTTTCTTCATCTGCAAAAACACTGGACCTAAGGCTTCTAATGCGCTGTGAAGATTCAGTTAAATATCCAACAAAACCTCCTCCTAAGAAATACACTCTCAAATATTCTTCCCGAACATCATTAAAAATTTTTTCATTAAAATTGAATCCTAATTCGGCCATAACCGGCAGTAAAAGATACTTGTCTTTTATATCTCCATCTAAATCGGCATAAGCCACATCTATTTGTGCAAGTTCAGCAATTAAATCTCCTACGGCATTAGGTAAATAAAACCCTTGATAAGCATTTCTTTTTCGAGAGACTTCTGAATATTCCGGAGTCATTCTAACCCCGATATAGTCATTGAACCTGTAACTAACCTCTAACCCAAATCCTGTTCCTAATTTTGAACTAAATCCTCCATCGACAATGGGTTCCTGAAATCCGGGTATATTTCCCGCAAATTTTATTCCCACGAAACCCTGAGCAAACAATCCGGTTCCCACAAATAAAAACCCACTTATAAACAACACTAATAATTTGTTCTTCATTATGTATTTGATTTTATAATCATCGCGCTATTATGCAAAGTTTTGCGCCAATAAAAGATTCAATATTTTGTTGAATAACTCCTCAACTTGTATTTTTCAAAGACAAGATAAACCTAATCTTAATAGTGGGACAAATATAATATTTTATCTTAATACCTATTCTTAGTTTCTCGGTTTTATAGGATACAGCTTATTCATCCATAAAACCATCACTATCCTCGCCAAAGAAATTTCCTTAAATTGCAATATAGAGAACTATCACTATCTTTAAAGATTTCAATAACAAAAAATTGAAGATTGAGATTTCATGAAATGAAAAACACTTCCAAAGATATTTTTATTACCGCTAAACCCTTATCAAAAAAGATAAGCAAGTTTATTTCGTATTATTATTTTCATCAAACCAAAGACGAAAATTATCAACGGAGCTTTACTTTTTATCCCCATTACAAACACGCTCTCACGGTTTATAAAAACTCAACTGTAGACCTAAAAGAGAACTCTTCTACGGTTTATCCTTCCAAAGAGCAATCTGTTAAAAGTTTATACGCCATAAATAATGATCGGAATATTAAAGTCAATATACAAGGACCTTTTCAAAAACTGGGAATCGTGTTTAATCCTTTAGGTATCAATCATTTTATAGCAGTGCCATTGCAAAACATTCATCCTAATAAAACAGGGTTTTTCACTTATTTTGGAGAGGAATTTGAACTGCTGTCAAAACAAGTTTTCGAAGAAGTTCAAATCGACAAAAAAGTAACTTTATTAGATGAATTTTTCGAAGAAAGATATGTTGATTTTAACCAGTCTATTCTCAAAAAAGCTATTGAAAAAATCATCAATTCAAATGGAGCAATTCAAGTTGCAACACTTTCGGAAGCTTTAAACGTAAACAGAAGAACGCTACTCCGATTGT
>DATGSA010000074.1:0-2661 GCA_035303085.1 Flavobacteriaceae bacterium | reverse complement strand
AAAAATTTGACCAAAATGCCAAAATTCTTTAAGGTCTCCCACGGTACGCCCTTTAGCGTGTTCCATTCCAAAAGCAGTATAACCGCGCTGTCCGCCGATTTCTTTGCGTTCATATTTCCTTTTGGTTTCCAACGGTAAGTCGAAAAAAGCTTTGACTTCTTTATAAAGCTCTTCTACCAAATCATCGCTTAAAAAATGGTTTCTTAAGGAGACAAATCCTATTTCTTCATAAGCATGACCGATTTTATCGACAAATTTCTGTTTTCGTTTAGGATTGTCAGCAATAAAATCTGCTAAGTCAACACTGGGAATGTTTTTTAAATGTGCCATGATTTTGATTTTTATAGGTTGATTAAGCGCTTCGAAATCCGCGTTGATTTTCTGTCTTTTTATCTTTCAAAAAAGAACCAAAATGAAACTATATTCTTTTATTTTTTCAATAAAGTCACTTTTTGATAAGTTATTTCATAAAGTTTAAAGATAAACACAAAAAATCTAAATAGACAGGAGTTCTTAAACTATTCTATTAAGACGTTTCTTTTTGCCCCATCATCATTAAATAAGCTTTTAAAAATGCATCTAAATCTCCGTTTAATACCGCATCCACATTTCCGGTTTCTTCGTTTGTCCTAACATCTTTTACCATTTGATATGGATGCATTACATAATTGCGAATTTGAGAACCCCACTCAATACTTTTCTTTTCAGATTCAATTTCTGCTCGTGCGGCTTGTCTTTTTTGCAATTCGAGTTCATATAATTGAGATCTCAATAATTGCATCGCCTTGGCCTTATTTTCGTGTTGTGACCGGGTTTCGGAATTTTCAATAACGATTTCTGTCGGGTGGTGATATAACCTTACCGCAGTTTCTACCTTATTTACATGTTGCCCACCGGCACCCCCGGAACGCATGGTGTCCCAATGAATATCTGACGGATCGATTACAATCTCTATCGAATCGTCAACCAGCGGATAAACATAAACCGAAACAAAAGATGTATGTCGTTTGGCATTACTGTCGAATGGAGAAATTCTCACCAATCGGTGTACGCCGTTTTCACCTTTTAACCATCCAAAAGCATAATCTCCTTCAATTTCTAAAGTGACGGTTTTAATCCCTGCTACATCTCCGGATTGATGGTCTAATTGTTTGACTTTATAGCCGTGTTTTTCAGCCCACATCACATACATACGCATCAGCATTTCGGCCCAGTCGCAACTTTCTGTTCCGCCGGCGCCGGCATTGATTTGTAGAATAGCGGTCAGCTCATCGCCTTCATCGGAAAGCATGTTTTTGAATTCCAGTCTTTCAATATGCTTTTGTGCTTTGTCAAAAACCTTTTGTACTTCCTCAGACGAAGCTTCTCCTTCCTGGTGAAATTCAAATAGAATTTCTAATTCCTCATAAAGCTCGATTCCTTGTTCATAGTCTTTGACCCACTTTTTTAAGTCGTTCAGCTCTTTTAAGGTTTCTTGTGCTTTTTGAGAATCGTCCCAAAAATCGGGCGCAAAAGTTTTTTCCTCTTCGTTGGTGATTTCTATTTTCTTTGCATCAATGTCAAAGATACTGTCTTAGGGAGGTGAGACGAGTATTTAAGTCTTTAAGATTATCTTGCTGTATCATGTTCTAAGTTTTTCTTTACCCACAAAATTAAGTGTTTTAATTGCGTTGAGAAAATTTTTGAGAAGAAGTTTAGAGAGGGAATTTGAATTAACGAAAAAGCAGTTTTAAGCGAAGGGTTTTTGGATTAATGCTGCCATTATTATCCGACGATTTTTATTTTAATTTTTTGTGGTGATTACGTGATGGCATGATGAGAATTTCCCTACAGCAATTGACTCGAGAAGCTATACAGCAAAAAAAGAAATAGTTCTAACCAAAACTTCTGTTTGTATCGAACCCATCAAGGGTTTCAAACCCTTGATGGGTTTTGTATTATTGGTCATTGAGCATCTTTGGATTCCGCTTTCAAGACCAAGTTTCATTATTGGTTATAATTGAACCCACTCCGAAGTTCTGATTGAGCAGTACATTTCGCCCTGAATTCCAAATACAATGACCATTCGTCAACCTTATTCCAGTATAGGGCGAAGATTGATCAAATATTGATAGGGTAGTCTAAAGGAAAAAACTTTTTCGATAAATCTTCAATCCTCCTTTCCCCAAGGCGCAGCAGGCGTATCTATTTCTTTAGTCAAATCAAATTCCACCGAAAAAAACCGCTCGCTTCCTATTCGTCGAAGATTATAGGTTAGCGTATTATCGTTTAAAGTAAACCACCATACATTTGTCGCAGCTTTGGGGAGGATGTCTGTAGTGTGTTGATCAGCGGGAAAAATCTGCATTTCTGCCATTCCGGTGTTGGTGCTCCTTCCGCCATATTGCGTCAATTCTTCTTCGCTGCCATCGGGATTCCGGTGATCGTGCTTTAAAAGAATAGTATTGTTTTCTTCAAGACTGAGTACCCAAGTTCTGGATTTATCATCGCCGACAAAAAAAGGAATTCTGATATTATTTTGATCGCATTTCCGAACGTGCATCACTAATTTTTCTCCGGTGAATCCGTCGCCTTCTTTCCCACCGGCAACAATTTTACCTTCATAAGCTTTCCCGCAGTGGGTTTGAAGGTTTTTCCAAAATTCAATTGAACCATCGGTAT
>DATGSA010000073.1:0-7742 GCA_035303085.1 Flavobacteriaceae bacterium | reverse complement strand
AGTACTGCTGGAAAATTCTTGGAGCATTTCACCGATTATCCCTGGATTCATTTTGATATTGCCGGAGCGGCTTTTATTAAAGAAGCTAAAGGATATAAGCAAAGCGGAGCCACTGCAGTTCCACTTCGTTTGCTCTATAATTTTGTAAAAAACAAATGTGAGTAATAATCTGAAAACATGGACAACAAACCGAAAGCATTGCAACAGGTGCATAATTTACTAAATATCCAATCTGAAAATGGTCAACCATTTGAAGCATTGGCTGCACATCTTGAACACCTAATCAACAATGACTTTAATGGTTTGTTGTCCATTTTATACCGGATCGATGTTTCTGAGGAAAAAATAAAAAGAGCACTTGCCCAAAAGAAAAACACCGAATCCGCAGGAGAAACCATCGCCAATTTACTGGTAGAACGACAATTGACAAAGCTGAAATTCAGAGCGGAATACAAAAAAAAACACCAATCGGATTCGTAAAAATAGTTTTGTTTAAAAAGAACTCTTTTAGCTGAAATCCAATCACTTATCAATCAAAATCATGCAAGAAACTTACATCGAAGGTCAAACTTTCAACCGCTCAGACAAACTCCAAAAAGCAGACTACGAAGATTGTGTATTTAACAACATCGATTTTTCAAACCAAAATCTTTCGGGATTTTCTTTTGTGGATTGTGTTTTTAAGGGCTGTAATTTAAGTTTAACCAAGGTTGTGAAAACCATTTTTAGAGATGTAATTTTTATAAACTGTAAAATGTTAGGGTTGCACTTTGAATCTTGTGAAACTTTCGGACTTTCTTTTTCTTTTGAAGACTGTCAGTTAAATCATGCTTCATTTTATAACACAAAAATCCACAAAACCGTATTTCAGAATTCACAACTGCTGGAAACAGATTTCACAGAAGCTGACTTGACCGAAGCCGTATTTGATAACTGTAATTTAAACGCCGCTGTTTTCAATCAAACTATTTTGGAAAAAGCAGATTTCCTTACAGCTTATAACTACACGATCAACCCGGAAATCAATCACCTAAAAAAAGCGAAGTTTTCTGTCCAAGGCCTTCCGGGATTATTAAAAACATATGATTTACAAATAGAAGAATGATATATTATTATCCCATTTTTCTCTTCAATATTATTTTTAAAATCAACTATTTGTTTGCTGTTAAATCTTATTATTGATTGGTATCCTAAAAGTAACCCCTTCACTTTCGTCTGTTTTTAATCCACCTGTGACAATTGGAAATCCGCATTCCCGACATCTTACAAGTGAACTTCAGAGTTGTTTTTAGCTGTTTAAAAAGCCTAAAACCACAAGAAAATCGAAAAGTTTGTAAGGGTTAATAAAAAACGGTATGTTGGCGCCAATAAAATTTTATAAAAATTATATATGAAACTCATTAACTTCGATTTATATCAAGCTAAAAAGATTCAATCCTTTCTAATATCTCATCCCAATCTGAGGGATAATTATTCAAAAATAATTTAAAAAATTACACAGAATAAAATATTCTGCGTTACTTACCGTCATTATTATTCCTTTTTAAGGCTTTGAAAATAAAAACTCAATAAAATAACTTATTTATGTCGATTAAAGTCAAAAGAAAAGATAGTACTTCGAGATTTCTGGGTCTTGTTGTCAATAAGACTGTTTTTCTCTCTGCAATTGCCGTCATTATTTTCAGTGTCGGTTTCACCTTGGTTTTTGAAGATGAAGCCGAACATTATTTCGGGGTTGCACAAACTTTTGTTTCTACCCACGCGGGTTGGATTTATACGGTTGCAGTAAATTTATTTATCGTTTTCTGCCTCTATGCAGCCTTCAGCAGATTTGGTTCAATACGTCTTGGAGGACCAACAGCCAAACCGGAATTTAGTCTGTGGGCATGGTTTGCCATGCTTTTCAGTGCAGGGATTGGAAATGGATTGGTGCTTTTTAGTATTGCCGATCCGGTGCGTGATTTTTTAGACCCTCCTCGTCTGGCAGGAGAAGATCCGGTACTCATCGCTCAAGAAGCGCTTAACTTTTCATTTTTACACCACGGAATTCACGGATGGGCAATTTATTCTATAGTTGGTCTCTCGCTGGCCTATTTCACTTACAATCGAAAAATGCCGCTCACTTTGCGTTCAGCCTTTTACCCTGTTTTAGGAAACAGAATCTACGGATGGATGGGAGACGTAATCGATGTTATGGCTGTAATTACCACTCTTTTTGGTTTGGCAACAACCATAGGGTTTGGAGTGGGACAAATCAACGCAGGATTTGCACAGGTTTTTGGAATTTCCAGCTCGTTGTTCTATCAAATCTTAATAATTGTAGGAGTAACTTTAGCAGCTACCTTGTCGGCATTCAGCGGAGTAAATAAAGGAGTGCAAATGTTGAGTAAGGTTAATGTAAGAGTAGCTTTAACTATCTTCCTGATTATATTGGTTTTGGGACCGACCACTTTTATTTTTAGATCTTATATCCAAAATATCGGAAGTTACTTGGTTCATTTTATTGATATGACTACTTGGACAGAATCCTTGCGCGGTACAGATTGGCAAAAAATCAGAACTATTATGTACTGGGGTTGGTGGATTTCTTGGTCGCCGTTTGTAGGAACTTTTATCGCTCGGGTTTCCAGAGGAAGAACCGTCAAAGAGTTTATCCTATGTGTATTGATTTTGCCTGCTTTGGTTACTTTCTTATGGTTTAGTGCTTTTGGAGGAATCACCATGCGTGATATACTTCAAGGTGATACCGCTATGATTGCTGCCGTGAATGACAGTATTTCTACAGCCATCTATATCTTTTTTGAAAAATTCCCATTGGCTATAGTCTTGAAATTATTAGGATTAACCTTGATCTGTAGTTTTATTATTACTTCGGCTGACTCCGGAGCGCTGGTAGTTGACAGTATTACATCGGGAGGGAAATTAAAAACTCCTCGCTTTCAAAGGGTAATTTGGGCAGCTTCAGTGGGTGTTATTGCAGCTGTATTGATGTATGGCGGAGGATTAAATGCCCTGCAAACAGTAGTTACCATTTCGGGTTTACCTTTTGCGGTCCTCCTCGTTATGATGTGTATCTCTTTATTTAAAGGTATGGACGAAGATTATAAAGAGGCCCAACGAAAGGAAAAATTATTGGAAAAAGAATCCTATAGAAAAAATATCCTTAAATTAGTAAATGAGGAACAAGAAGAAAAAAATCTCGAAAAGATAGATTCCGAAAAGAGTACCGAAAAATCCGGTAAAATCACTGATTTATAAATAGTGATATAATCAGGCAATCACTTATCATAAACAACCAACTATACTATTAAAGAAAAACGATGACTCAGAAAATTAATTTAAAAAACAAACTCAAAGTGATGGTAGCATTGGACCTCACCAAGATGGATCCAATTCTTTTAAAATACGTCAACTTTCTCTGCGAAGTTTTGAATATCGATCATTTGTATTTTGTTCATAATATAAAGCAGTACAAACTCCTTGATCTTTACGACGAATTTTTAGAAAAAGGAATTACAGTCGAGGATATTGTAGATCGTAGTTTAGAAAAAACAATAGATCAACATTACAAGGCTTCTGTTCCGCATTCAGTGCTTCTTACTTCTGATGATTATACAGAAAGTATTTTGACTCAGCTTGCCAAAGATTACAAAATCGATATAATGATTACCGGTAATAAAGATGAATTACAAGGAACAGGAGGTTTAAGTCAAAAATTAGTACGCATGCTTGATGCCCATGTATTATTAGTACCGGAGGAAGCCAAACATCAATTAAATAAAGTGTTGGTACCAACTGACTTCAGTAATGCTTCATCCAGATGCTTTACCGTAGCAGATAATTTGATACAACAATCGAAAGGCGAAATAGAAGCGCTTCACGTTTATAGCATCCCTTCTGTTTTCTTTCCCTATATCAATACCGATAAAGCTGTGGATCTGACCAAGTCTCATTTAAAGAGAAGGGTCAAACAATTCCGGAAACGACATAAAATTTCTGAGCAATTACCATTTCGCTATATCGATAGAGAAGATTTATCTATCGTAGAAGCGATCGAATCTCATGCCGATAAAGGAGATTTTGATATTATCGTGGTTTCCGCAAGAGGCAAAAGTAAACTCGCCTCTTTATTCATAGGAAGTGTGACCAATGATTTAATAGTCAGAAGCAGAAAAATGCCGTTGCTGATCGTGCGATAGAATTTAGGAGAATAATATCGATTCCCATCAAAAACAATTTTAGAGTTTTATATCAAAAACAGACAATGGTTGAAGTAAAAATTAATACAATAGTTTTTAAGCGAAAAAATCAATAAAGTACGATTGATAATTCTTGGCTAACTTTACTGATCAAAATAATTTTAGCTGATGGAGTTATTGCAAACTATATTTGACCAAGCTAATTGGGGTATCATTAGTCTGTTATTGATTTTTGGTACCGGAGCTTTTATATTATCTACTATATCCGGAGGCGGCGGTTCTCTGGTTTTGGTTCCTGTTTTGAATTGGTTGCTTGGGGTTACCAAAACTGCTCCGGTGCTTAATTTAGGAACATTTTTAGGTCGCCCAGCGCGTTTGATAATTTTCTGGAAACACATCAAATGGAAAGTCTGCTTGTATTATGCTCCTGCCGCAATTATAGGAGCTTGGCTTGGAGCTTGGACTTTTAGTAATTTCAAAGCGGAATGGTTGCAAATTGTGGTGGGCATATTTCTTATCAGCACAGTTTGGCAATATCGGTTCGGCAAAAAAAAGAAATCATTTGAAATGCGACTGTGGTATTTTATTCCCTTAGGACTTCTTGTTTCTATCTTCGGAACTATAATAGGAGCTTTAGGCCCAGTGCTCAACCCTTTTTATCTCAATTTAGGTTTGGATAAGGAAGATTTAATCGCCACTAAAACCGCTAATTCATTTTTGATGGGAATGTCACAAATTGGCAGCTATACTTTCTTTGGACTGTTGCACAATGAAATGTGGCTCTATGGTATTGCCTTGGGTCTGGGAGCAACCGTAGGGAATGTTATCGGCAAAAAATTCCTTTCAAAAATGAAAAGCAGTACTTTCCGAGTATTCGTTATTATTCTCATGGTAATCAGTGGATTTCTGTTGATTTATAGACAGCTAAAAACATTGGTATAATCGTCAAATTAATTCAACTAAAAAAATAAATCACTCACCTTAAACAGCTTCACGCTCTTGCATATTTCAAATCAAATAAAACCAAATATCGTTTGACGATGATATGGCAAAAACATTATATTGCTAACCCCAGAGAAGGGTTCCTCTTTTTTCATTGGCTATTTTTAAAGATTTGGGTACCTTTACAGCAGTATTTGTTTAAATTTCTGTCTATAAACTTGACTTATTTATGAGCGAACAGCAAATATTCTAAATTCGAAGCGAAAATGGCATTCATCTGAGAAGGCCTGAAAATATGAAAACAACAATCACCTTATTCCTAACGATAATTCTATTATCTTGTAACCAGCGTATTGATAAAGATACACAGCGATATAAGCGTCCTCAAGAAAGTGAAAAAACAAAAACCACCACCGATAAAAAAGAAAAATTTAAAACGTTGGTTTCTGATCAGATCAACCAAACCTTAGTTGAAACGAACAAAAAGTTGACTCCTTCCGATGTGATGAAGCTGTATTATCCACACGAACTGAAAACCGATGAAGGGAATGAAACCATAGAAATCTGCGAGAAAAGAGGTAAAAACGACCACATTATAGTCACCCTAATTCATGACAATTTATTAGATGATTCTCAAAAAGCCGTAAAATATGTGATGGAGTTGAAAAAAACTAATGACAAATGGACGGTGGTTTCCGTCAAAATGAATTGGAAATGTTGGCCGGATCGAGGACATACCGATTGGGGAACAGATTATTGTATTTAAAAGCTCATCGACTAACATTTACAAATTCTCCTTCCTACAATACAATAAAACCTATAATAATCAGATTATTGTTAAAACTCATTTGAGCGGGAATTCCCGCTCAAATGAATAAAATTATCTAACATAGCATTGTCTATAAAATCGTATTTCAATCGTTCTCTTCAGATTTAATAAAATCTGACTGATACTTTTTTAAAAACTCTTTTTGCCTTTTAATCATATGTTGTCTCATCTTTTCGATATCCATATAATCCCTACCAAAGTTACTCTCGAAAAATTCATCGTTAAAAAACCGTTTACTGAACAAGGAATCACGAGAGATTATTTCACCAAATCCTTGATTTTCAAAACCTGAAAACTCGGTATAAAACCTCGATTTTAAAGACTCTAATAAACTGTCTCTTTCCGATGGTGAAAGTTCATCTAAATTTCTGCTTGACGACCAGGAATAAATACTATCATATCTTATCAAATTCCCGTCTTCATCAAATTCCCTATTTACGGTCCAAGTACCCTTTGGTTGCTCACTTACAACATCTTCATTTTGTTTCTTTTTAGTTTTTTCCTTGTTTTGTCCGCTACAACTAAGGTTTAACAAAGCAACCATTACAACCAACACTATTTTTTTCATCGTAAAATTATTTTAGTTAGACATCTATTTAAATTTTTCCTTCAGAATAATTACCTGCTTTTTCGCAGAAGGAATAGATAATATTCGATTATCAAAAATCTATTTTGGAAATCGAAAAAATCATTATTACTTTTTTATTCAACAAACAAAAAATATACCATTACACAAACCTATGTTGATAAATGACTTTCTTAATTAGGAATTTATTAAATATAGTGCCAAAATATCATCACAATGACACTTTCGTCAGCTGTGATTATCATTTTGCAATATTCTCGAGTTTTATAATCTAAACAGACTATTCTGATTCAAATGTTTATTTTAGGCAATTTTCTATGTTTTTCAAACTATCAAAAACAAGGAAACCTCTTGCGAAGCGGTTAAATGTTGATTGCAGAAGCTGTCACCATGTAGAAAACTTGCCATTTATTGAGACCATATCAAAATTCAAATTTCCCCCTACAGAATACTCGAAATAAATCCATGTAAGTTTTTATAAAATATTAAATCGTTAGCTGATAAAACAGGTGAATATTCCTTTTAGAATTTTAGCCACGAATGCTTGGGGAGTGGACATATCCTTTCCTGAAACCTCGCAAGGTTCCAAACCCCTTGAAGGGTTTCGTCAAATAGAAATTTTAGGCCGTTAAGAAAAGTTTCCAGCAACTGTACTAATTCAATTTCTGTAATAGCTTTTCTATAAAGGTCATGTAACTCTTCAAGGGTCCCAAACCGCTTGAAGGGGTAAAGCGCAACAAAACAAAAAAAACAATTCATTTGGTTTATGTTTTTAAATATTTGATCTCTGGGTTCCAACTTTCATCAATCATGCATCCCTTCAAGGGTTCCAAACCCCTTGAAGGGTTCCGTCAAATAGAAATTTTAGACCGTTAAGAAAAGCTTCCAGCAACTGTACTAATTCAATTTCTGTAATATCATTTTTCTGTGCTATTATATTAATGATTTGGGCGTGCCCCCGGCTTGTGAGTAAAAAAACTACATTCTTTCAGAAAGGAAAATTATTGATAAAAAGATGTTTCACTTTCAAAAATCCGGGGTCGAGCTTTCCGCTATATCTTTTTTTTAAATCTCCCTTCAACCCTGTAGAAAGACCATAGCAATACAAAACCTTCTTTTCAAAATAAACCTTTAATCCAAAAAAAAAGGATGCCGCTTCAATCTCTCACGCAAAATAGATAACTCT
>DATGSA010000072.1:0-4554 GCA_035303085.1 Flavobacteriaceae bacterium | reverse complement strand
ACTATCGTCGACCAATAAACCCAAAGACACTACAAACCCGACAATACTCAATTGGTTCAGACTAAAATCAAAAAAGTCCAACACCACGATACCGATTGCCAATGACAATGGAATAGCGAACATCACAACCAAAGAAGCTCGATTCCCCAACGGCAAAAGTGTAAGCAAAACCAAGAAAATCGCAATAGAAAAATCAATTCCGAGTCCACTTAATCGCTGATTTACATTGTCAGCTTGATCAAAATGCAAGATCAAATCAATATTGGCCGGTAAAGTTTGTTTGAACTCGTCAATTTTTGCCAAATATTGTTCTTGTGTCTGGGTGATGTTTTTCCCCTCTTTTAAAGCTGCAATTACCGTAACTGCTCTAAATCCATTTAAGCGAACAATATGAGTTGGCGGAGAATAATCTGTATAAACCTCTGCGATATCTTTCAATTGGATATTCCCCGACTTTGAACCGGAAATAATGATGTTAGCAATATCTTCTACAGAACTGAGATTTCCATCTGTTTTTATATTGAAACTTTTGTTGCCTTCAAAAACCAGTCCCCCCGGAATTTTAACCAATTCACTTTCAATGGCTTTACTCACTCCATCTAATGGAATTTTCAAATTGGCCATTTTACTCATATTCAAATCCACTCTGATAATTCTGTCTGAAATACCTTGAACCTCAACCCCTTTCAAATCGGTTACTTTCTCTAATTCCTCTTTTAAATTTCTGGCATATTTTCGAAGATTATCTGTGGAAGCATTTTCAGAAACCAACTCCATTTGAAGGATATTCACATCAGAAGGCGCAAATTTATCCACTTCCAAACGATAGATATCTTGCGGCAACTTTTCTCGCATGGAATTTATTTCTCTGGACAATTCTTGATGTTTTACATCTACATCACTTTTGTATTCAAACTCGACCAGCAACACCGCCAAACCATCAGAAATAGTGGTTTTTATTTTCTCAATCCCATCCAAACTATAGATTTCTTGTTCTAACGGCTTAACTACCAATTCCTCCATATCTTTCGGACTGGTTCCGGGATAGATGACCGTCACTGGATACAGCGGCGCATGCATTTCAGGATCTTCAGCGCGAGGCATATTCAGTAAACTCGACGCTCCCAAAACCGCTACCATCAAAACCATGATAAGGGTGAATTGGTAATTTTTTATCGCGTAATTTGTGATATTCATCTTTTAGTTTTTAATATCGATTACAGATCCGTCTTTTAAATAAGCACTCCCGGAAACAATTAAGTATTTAGCATCCTCTAACCCTTCATCAATCAACACTTTACCATGTTGAATCTTTGAAATATGAATTTTTATCTTTTTAGCAGTTTTTCGATCATTGGTTACAAACACATAACCATAATCGGCATCTCCATCCAACAGGGCGTCATAAGGAATCTGCCAAGAGAAAATCTTTTTTGAAGGATAAATCGTCGCTTTCCCAAAAAGACCTGAGGCTAATGATAATTTCTCCGGTTCTTGAACACTTAATTGAACTGAAAACCCTCCGGTTTCAGAGCTTATTCCCTCTGCTTTTCTTATGACCTCAGCTTTTGCAGCAGTTTTATCGCCAACATTTGTAGAAACCCGAGCAGAATCTCCAACTTTCACCGTGGCCCACTCACTATCGCTTAAACTGCTTTTAAAAATCCAACCGTCTTCATCGGAACCACTGACCAACAAAACAGGAGTTCCCGCGCCGACTAATTGTCCTTCTTTTACAAATTTCTCTAAGACATTTCCATCAGTTAAGGCAATAATTTGGGATTGTGCTGCATTGAAATCAGCTGCCGCTTTTTGTTGTTCCGCCACGGCTAAAGCGGTTTTAGCATTTTGCATTTGCTCTAAAGTAGTCACGCTATCTTTATACAAATTAACCGCTCTTTCATAATCTCTTTTTGCTTTTTGATAGGCCAAATCCGCTTGTTGTGCTGCCGCTTGCGTCTCTGTACCTTTGACTTCGGCCAACACTTGTCCCGATTTAATTCTGTCTCCTTCTTTTACATATATTTTCTCTACAATGCCTCCGTTTTTAAAAGACAAAGGCGTTTCATTATCGGTAGAAAAATAGCCGGAAACTTCAAATACCGAAGCAACAGAATCCATTTGTATTTTTTGCAGTTGGACCGGAATTGTATCCTGCATCATCACAGTGGAATTAGCGGTTTTCTTTTGACAAGAAAAAGTCAGTAAGACCAATCCAAAAGTAAGGCTGTATAAAATTTTCTTCATTATTTTATTGGTTTAGAGGTTTTTCTGTTTTTTTAGTTTTCATCTGATAAATCATAAGATGCGGTTTCTCTCTCCAACTTCGCTTTTGCCGTCATCATTTCAAATTCATTAATGCTTAACGCGATTTGTGCTTGGGTCAATTGACTTCTGGCATCTACCGTTTCGATATAGGAATTGACACCTTCTTTATATCCTCTCTCAATCAATCGATGGTAGGTTTTTGCCGCCTTCAATTGTTTTTTTGCCGATAAGTAATTGTGATAAGCCGCGCGCAATTTATTTTGTGAAGCTCGACTGCTAAGTGTTAATTGTTGTGCGACGATTTCCTTGTCCAATTCAGCACTTTCAACTGCTAGTTCAGCCGATTTAATTTTATTTCGATTTTGATTACCGGAAAAAATGGGAACTTTAAGGTTTAACCCGACCATATAATATTGCGATTGAGAATCGAAACTCCAGTTCTCAGCCTGCGACCCTACATCTACGAAACCATTCAAACTCGGATAAAAAACGGATTTCTCCAACTTGTGTAAATTTTCTTGAAGTTTTTTCACTTCATCTACCGTTTTGAGTTCTTCTCTTTCTGAAATAGCCGGTGTTTCGCCCAATAATTTTACTACTTCGCCTTCCAAATCTTTTTTTGAATCGGGGATTTCGATAGCACTATCTTGGTCTCGGTTCAACAAAAAATTAAAATATCGTTTTGCATTATCTAGATTTTGCTCGGCTTCCGTAATTTTGGCTTCCACCTCCGCCACCTCGCTTTCTGAACGAAGCACATAAGCCGGCAAACCTTTTCCATTTTCCAATAAACTTTCATTTACGCGTTTTCCCTCTTCGGCCAATTCCAAAGTTGAACTATAGATATCGCTTGCTTTATGCGCTTGCAGGTAATCATAATAAGCCGACTTCACCTTTTCTATCAAATCCCTTTTATAAATATCTTGCTCCTCTTCGGTGAGGTAAAGCTGTTGTTTTTTAACTCGCTTATTATAAATCATCTCCGCATTAAAAATCGGGACAGAGGCTCTAATTTTTGCATCGTAAAAATTATGTGGTAAGAAATTGACTCTTTCATTTTCCAACTGCGGAAACATGTTGGAGGAAGTCAGTGCGTTTAAGGTATTATAAACCGGATTCAGCATATCCCCCAGCGGAAGATAAATATCCCTACCCCCTTCCGCCGAAGTATAATCTGCATGCATATCCACGCTTGGGTAAAACATTCCTTTGGCAATCTTCAACGCATATTCGGCTTGTTGTAATTCGATGTTTTTCTTTTGCAACACCAAATTATTTTCCAACGCATGTTCGACATAATCTTCCAATATTTCTTGTGCCTTAACTTGAGAACCTCCAAGAATTAACAAGCTAAATATCCATAAAGACTTGTTTGTTATTAACGCTGTTAATTTCATATCTATAGCTTTTCAATCATTTTGGTATATAGGTCAAAACTTTGTTGCATCACCATGGAAACATCAATATCTTGATCGACTTTACTGGCCACCAGATCGAGGTGTCCATTGTTTTTCAAGGCGCAAAGTCCGTGCATATTCGCCCAAATCATCAACGCCAAGTTTTTGATGTTATATCCTTGGAAATATCCATTTTGCTGACATTCTTCCACCACATCTAACAGAAACTCATAAGATGCCAACCCTTCTTCCCAATCAGAATCCGGAGTGTCTTCCTGCTGAAGATGTGCTAAGGGTTCTTTCATAATGAACATAATTTCATAGAAATCACGATTTTCCAAAGCAAAACTGATATAAACCCGCCCCATTGCTTTTAATCGCTCAAAAGGATTTTCGACATATCTCAGGGTTAAAAATTGTTGAGATAAAATCTTGAAGCCCTCTTGATGCAAAGCATGCATTATATCCGCTTTATCTTTATAATACAGATAAATCGTCGTAGCGCTAATCCCCACTTCTAAAGCGATATTTCGCATGGTGGTTTTTTGATACCCCTTATTTTGAAAAAGCGATTTCGCCGCCAACAAAATATCCTGCTTCAGATTTTCCCTGTTTTTTTTCATGGTATTCTAAGTAAAGCAGCAAATTTAATTAACAGCGTTAACCCAACAAAGCTTTTAACTTAAAACTTTGATAATAAGATTGATTGTCAATTCGAAAATATGAAGTCCAGAAAATGGAATGGCGACTTATTTCATTTATAATAGCTATCTTAAGATTATTCGATTTCAAAAACGTCAATAAAAAACTTGTCTTATTTTTAAAAGCTTCCTATCTCAAAATTTCCTTAAAGCATAGCCTCCCCCTACATACTGCCTTGTCAATTTTG
>DATGSA010000071.1:0-6130 GCA_035303085.1 Flavobacteriaceae bacterium | reverse complement strand
GAGGTTGGATCCTCTTTCTCCATAAAACTCGTGAAATTCAGGAGTGTTTTGCACCGGCCAGCCATTGGGATTAACACCGCTTCTTTCTTCCGGTCGCCAGGGCGGTTCTTTTTCGCCGTACTTGAAAAAATACTGCAATTCTTCAAAAGCAGCATTGGTGAGTTGTCCCCAATATCCGTCAGTGGGGCCGGCATCAATTCCGTGGTCGTGTGCTCCTAACTGTATGGTGATGGTGATTTGGCGGGTTACGGGCCAACCGAGATTCATGCCGTGATATTGTTGCAAGGCAGCTTTTGTTTTAGGTCCGGCTATGCCATCTATTTTCCCGTGGTAATGACCAGCTTCCTTCAATATTTTTTGAGCGATTCTAATTCTGTCTTTCATCATATTGCGGTTTTTAGGGGGATGAATTATGCTAAGAATATCTTCAATCCACCCGCGTTGAGAGTTTGGTTTTTATAAAGATAATAAAATAAAGTGTTAAATGTTTTTTGAGAATATGTTTTTGGGGTTTTTGGTGAAATGTTGAGCAAATGATATCGATCATTAATTTCGAGTCTAAAATAAAAAAAGAGGGTAGTCCTGCGGGTTTGAAACAGTTGGTTTTTCTTCGGTTAACGGTATTTACTTATCCGATTTAATGTTGTAAAATTTATATTTGGGGATTACGTTCCCCAAAAAGTATGATATTTGGGGATTACAATCCCTGAAAAGTGTTTTGGAGTCGATGAAATTATTTTTTTATTTGATTCAATAATGTCTGTTTTTAAATAAGTCCGAAATTTTAATTTTTAATTATAATCATTTGAATATTTTTTAATGAAACCATTCATCAGAGTCGTTTGTGCTATCATTCAAAACGGGAATAAAACCCTTGCTGTTCAGCGAAGTAAGAATATGGCTTTACCTTTGAAATGGGAATTTCCCGGAGGGAAAATAAAGTCGAATGAATCGGAAATTGATTGTATTAAAAGAGAAATTCAGGAAGAGTTGGACATTGAAATTGACGTGGGAAAAAGATTAACTCCTTTATTGCATAAATATCCTGATTTCACAATTGAATTAATTCCTTATATTTCTAAACTTCAATCGGGCATTTTGACTTTAAATGAGCATGAGCAAAAACGTTGGTTAAATAGGGAGGCCTTAATAAATTTAGATTGGGCCGAAGCGGATGTGCCTATTGTAAATGAATATATAAAGTTATGAATCAAGGAATTTATGAGGAATTAATCACAGAATTAGTCTCTCGGAAAATCGATGAATTAGATAGGGACACTTTTTACATCAACACTTCCTCAATCGATAAAGCTGAAGCCTCAAAGCTCTTGGCTCAACATCTTTATAATACCATAAAAAAGGCTTTAAGTTTAATAAAAGGAAAACATCAGCTTACCCATCAAATTCAGATTGCGAACAAGTTAATTCATCTTTTAAAAGATGAACTGAGTAAAGAAGATTTTGATGAGGATTTAATAACGGTAGAAGGTGAGATTCTTAAAGCTGTTTTTGCGAAAGCCGACAACCACTTTACGGATTTTAAACTAAGGCTAAAAGAAATCACTCCTTATACCCGATTAACACACAGCGAACTTTTTACCGGAGGGAATGTAGGACTATCTTTGGATAGTGAGTTGAAAAAAGAAATCTTATCTTCAGATAGGGTGGATTTATTGGTGTCCTTTATAAAATGGAAAGCCATAGTAATTTTAAGAGAGGCGTTTAAAGAATTTACCGAAAGAGGTGGGAAATTAAGAGTAATTACCACTACGTATATGGGCGCTACAGATGCTAAAGCTATCGATGAGTTGAGCAAACTTCCAAATACTGAAATAAAAATATCTTATAATAATTCTAATGAGCGTTTGCATGCTAAGGCTTATTTGTTTTATCGAAACTCCGGATTCCATACGGGATATATAGGTTCTTCCAACTTCTCACGTTCAGCGCTCACTGATGGTTTAGAGTGGAACGTGAAAGTCACAACTAAAGAAATTCCCCATATCATTGACAAGTTTCAGAAGACTTTTGAGAGTTATTGGAATGATCCAGAGTTTGAATTATATGACTCCTCAAGATTTGAAGAATTAGGAAAAACCTTGATGCAAAGTAAATTTGGAAAACCTACTCAGGAAATAGTCAACTTTTTTGATTTAAAACCTTATCATTATCAGGCTGAAATTCTTGAAAAATTAAAGGTAGAACGGGAAATTCACGATTCTTGGAGAAATTTAATTGTCGCGGCAACAGGAACAGGAAAAACAATGATTTCTGCGTTCGATTTTAAAAACTACCAGAAAAATAATCCTCAGACAAAGTTCTTGTTTATCGCACATCGCATTGAGATATTACGCCAATCCTTGCATACTTTTAGAAATGTATTGAAAGATCAGAATTTCGGTGAATTGTATGGTGATGGATATATTCCTTCTCAAAAAAACGCTGTTTTTGCAACGATTCAAACCTTAACCAATCAAATAGAGTCCTTTTCAAATCCGGATTATTTTGATTATATTGTTTTAGATGAGGTGCATCACGCTGCTGCCCAAACCTACCAGAAAGTAATCGACTACTACCAGCCAAAAATCTTACTGGGGTTAACAGCGACACCCGAACGAATGGATGGCAAAAACATCTTGAAGGATTTTAATTATCGTATAGCTTCAGAAATACGTTTACCAGATGCACTCAACAACAAATTATTATGTCCTTTTCAATATTTTGGGATATCAGACTCTGTTGATTATTCGAAGATTAAATGGAATAACGGAAGGTATGATACGCAAGAATTGACAAATGTTTTAACCGCTAATGATATCAGGGTACGTAATATTATCGAAAATCTAAATAGTTACACTAAGGATATCGAGGAGGTTAGGGCTATCGGTTTTTGTGCCAGTATTGCACATGCCAAATATATGAAGCGAAAGTTTGAAGAAGTCAACTTGAAGGCGGAATCATTGACTTCAGAAAACTCAAAAGATCGTATAGATATTATTCACAAGTTTAAATCTCACGAAATAAATTACTTATTTGTGGTCGATATCTTTAATGAAGGAGTAGATATTCCTGAAATTGATACAGTCCTATTTCTTAGACCGACGGAAAGTTTGACAATTTTCTTACAACAACTGGGTCGTGGTTTAAGACTTCACGAGGGAAAAGAGATTCTAACAGTTTTAGATTTTGTCGGACATGCCAGAAAAGAATATGATTATGAAAATAAGTTCAGGGCGCTAATCGGCAAAACCAATACGACCGTACAAAATGAAATAGAAAAGGATTTCCCGAATCTCCCGTTGGGAAGTGCTATAATTTTAGAGAAGCAAGCCAAAAATTATATTTTAGAAAATATCCGTCAGGCCACGGATATGAATAAAAGGAAACTCATTCAGTTATTACAGAATTTTGGCAACCACACAAATCTACCTTTAACGCTTCAGAATTTTATAAAGATTTATAATCTTAAATTGAAGCATATTTATAAACATCATACTTTTCATTCTTTAAAAAGTGAAGCTTTTGAAGAGCATTTTAATGACATGAACTTTGATAATTATAAAACAATGCTTGGCAAAAAATGGTTGGTAACCGAATCTATAGCCTACTTCAAATTCATACTAAACTTGATAGATGTTGACTTTGATTTGGATAAGCTTCCGAATAAGGCAGAGAATGAATTGACGGCCTTAATGCTCTACTACGATTTTTATCAAGATGCAGTGGAAGGTTTATCCTTGGAAAAAGGAATAAAGCAAATTGGTAAAAACAAAGAATTTGTTGATGAGATGCGATCTTTCTTGGCCATAAAAATTAATAATATTGGATTTGAAGAAATTCCGTTTGAGGAAATAGAACCTGCTTTCCCATTGAAGATTCATTCCCGTTATACAAGAGATCAAATATTAGTGGCTTTGGGCTTGAGTACAGTAAATAAAAAGAGCCATAATAGAGAAGGAGTAGCACAAAATAAAGATTCGAATGTCGAGGCACTTTTTATCAATCTTAAAAAGTCTGAGGAAGATTTTTCCCCAACCACAATGTATGACGATTATGCAATAAATGAGTTGTTATTTCATTGGCAATCACAAAATCAGACTTCACCGGAGAGTTCTAAAGGGTTGTCTTATATAAATCAAGCAGAAAAAGGAAAGACAATCTTACTATTTGTACGCGAAAGTAAAAACGATGCCGATGGTTTCACACAAGGTTATGTATTTATAGGCCCAGCAAAATATGTGGAACACGAAGGCTCAAAACCAATGAGTATTAAATGGAAATTAGAAGAACCCATGCCACATTATCTGTGGAAAGATGCTGCGAAATTAGTAGCGGGTTAAAGTTTTTTATTTAATTTTAAATAAATTATCAGTCGATGAATGCGATCCAAACGATAAACACAGAATACCTCAGCCCCTCCAGAACCATAGAAACCATACTGGTCTCAAAAAACAATTTGAACAAGGTGTTTTTTGTATATAATTACGAAGGAAATTCTTTTCGGGTTTTTGAAAATCATTTGGGCTTAATTAATTTTTTCCAAGACAAAGCAGTAAGTGATTTCCATTTTGAAACAGATGGTCAACTTGATGATTTTTTAGCTGCGGTAAATATATCAGCATAAATTACGGCTTCTTTTAAAGATGACCTGGAGAAGTTATTGTAAAAAAGATAAGATATTTATCTAAAATTTATTCATTCCTATCTTGGTCTCGATGCAAAATATTTTTCCACTTTGTTCAAAAAAAAATCATTCAACCTGATATACAATGGGAAATAAAAACAGGATGACATTTTTTGTGAGTAATAATTTTCAACGGATATGACTTCTATCATTTCTCAGCATAGTTTTGATCGATAATTTTGCATTACTCCTCAAAAACCATGTTTTTTCATAAAATAATGTGTTTGTAAGGTTTATAAAAATGGTTTTATTACCTTAACACAGTCAAGTACGATTATAAGTTTTTCTCTTTTAATAGAGAGAATTATTTTTTAATATTGAGATAAAAAATAAAAATAGTGAATAGAACAAAAAATAAACCCGGTAATAAAAAGCCCAATAAGTTTAATCCTTTTTGGTTATACGGCGCGCTTTTGGTATTAGCTTTAATCTTCTTTTTTAATCCCACTTCTGAGAGTCACGAAATAAGTTGGTTGCAGTTTGAGCAAGAAATGCTCAGTCAGGGAGATGTTGAAAAAATAATAGTAGTTAACAAGGAAACTGCTGAGATTTACATCAAACCGGATCGGCTTTCAGAAGAACAGTATAGAGATGTTTCTGCCGATAGAGGAGTAGCAGCTCCACAATACACTATAAATATCGGTTCGGTAGAAAGTTTTGAATCTAAATTGGAAAAAGCCCAAGAAGGTGTGGCTCTTGATAAAAAAGTTGGTGTCCAATACGAAGATCGATTCAAATGGACTGATAACCTTTCTTGGTTGATCCCCATTCTTCTTATCATTTATTTCTGGGTGTTTATTTTACGCAGATTGGGAAGAGGTGGTGGAATCGGGGGGGCGATGATGAACTTTGGGAAGTCATCGGCAAAACCTGAAAAAACAGATGTCAAAACCAAGGTGACATTTGATGATGTTGCCGGTTTAAAAGAGGCCAAGGTAGAGATTATGGAAGTTGTAGACTTCCTTAAGCATCCTGAAGAATATATGAAACTCGGAGCCAAAATACCCAAAGGAATCCTATTGGCCGGACCCCCGGGAACCGGTAAAACTTTGTTGGCAAGAGCGGTTGCCGGAGAAGCCGATGTGCCTTTCTTTTCCATGTCCGGTTCAGAATTTGTCGAAATGTTTGTGGGAGTAGGTGCTTCGAGAGTAAGAGATCTATTCAAACGGGCAAAAGCAAAATCACCAAGTATTATTTTTATCGATGAGATAGATGCTGTGGGTAGTAGTCGTGACAAAGGAAAGTCATTTCAATCTAACGATGAACGGGAGAACACTTTGAATCAATTGTTAGCAGAATTGGACGGTTTTGGCGTCAATACCGGAGTCATTGTTTTAGCAGCGACCAACCGAGTAGAAATTTTGGATAAAGCGCTCCTCAGAGCCGGTAGATTTGACCGACATATAAATTTGGAATTACCGACAAAAATAGAAAGAAAAGAAATTT
>DATGSA010000070.1:0-7567 GCA_035303085.1 Flavobacteriaceae bacterium | reverse complement strand
ATTATAATTTCATTTCCACAGGGTAAATTTTCTCCGTCTAATTGAAATTGGTTCAATTCGGGGTGACTGATTCGAACTTTCTTTATTTTTTGTGTGGTGACGAATCTGCTTTTATGAATAGTTCCACTAAAAGCGCGAAGAGCGATAAGGGAAGCCAACAATACCGGAAATTTTTTCACATTAACCAAATCGAAATAGCCATCATCTATTTTGGACTTCGGAGCGATTTGAAATCCATAGCCCAACTGAACTGCATTGGCCACGGTGAGCATAAAAGAATTCGTTTTTGTGGTTTTTCCATCTATTTCAATAGTCCATTTTTTAGGTTTATAGAACCAAATATTTTTAAGGATAATGCCGATATAGGCTAAAAAACCACGTCTTTGGTTATTGCTGAATTCGTCGGTGACTACTTGATCAAATCCTACTCCGGCATTGCTCGCAAACAAATGTCCGTCAGCTTTTCCCACATCGATTTCCTGTATGTGAAAAGTATTGAGAAGTTGAATAGCTTTAACTTCATTCAGCGGAATCTTTAAACTTCTGGCCAATCCGTTTCCCGATCCCATTGGGATGATACCTAAGATTGCTGGGCTTCCATATAAACCTTTAATAACATCGTTGACCGATCCGTCTCCGCCAACAGCAACAATGATATCAAAATTTTTCTTCACCCCTTCTACCGCTAAAATCTCTCCGTGGTTGGGGAATTGGGTGTAAATAATTTCATAATCAAACACATTTAGGTCTAAGTTTTTTTCGATGTCTTTTTGTAAAGCCTTGATTCGGTCTGTACCCGATAAGGGATTGATAATGAACAAAACTTTTTTCATGAATAATTTTCTTTCCGAAGTTAAAAGCGAGAGATGACAAAGATATGATAAATCAAGTGGTTTTCTTGTATTTTATATTTCAAGGAACAGCACTGAAAACGGTAAAAAAGAGATTAAAAAAAGCCTCTTCCCTATATTTATTATAAGGAAGAGGTTTGAAGTGTGATTATAAGATTATTTCCTCAATAAATTAAATCGTTTTATTTCTTGATTAGTTTATAATCGAACATTTTACCATCAACAGAGATTTTCACCAAATATATCCCGGTGTTTAAATCTGACAGATTCAAGTTGACATCAGCAGAATTTGGGGTGAAAGTTTTGATGTGCTTCGCATTTATATTGTACACTTCCACTTTATCTATAGGAATATCATTTTTGATATTCAGGTTGTTTTCTACCGGATTTGGATAAATGCTTAAATGCTCAAACTCGGAAGAATTCACACTTAGATCTTTTTCAATTTTCAAGGATATTTTGATGACTTCCGTCTGGTCATTGTCCGGATCAGCCTCAAAACTTGGTTCACCTGTTGTGGAACCAGCGATATAGAAATCATAAGTGCCTTCCGGAGCTAAATTTAGCATTTCAAGCAACTCAGAGGTTCCGATATATGGACTGCTTACAATTCCTTCAGAAGAAACTACTTCCATAAAATCTTCTAAACCAATTGCAGTTAAGTCAATCCACATTTTAATAAAAGCATCTTCGCTGAAAGTAGCTGTAAAACTCATATCATTGGGATCTACATCATCGGGGTCTATTTCTATTTGCTGGTCTGAATAATCGCCAAAATTTCCTTCTTCAGGACCGTCCATCTCAAAATCGATGTTGGTAGTAGCGCCTTCAGTTTGAATGTGTGTAAAGTAAAATGGATCAGCTTCCTCCACATTGATTTTTACTTCGTTGGAAGTTCTCACCGTTTCTCCAAAAGTTGATTCGGTTATAACATAATAAGTTCCCGCTTCATCGAATTGTGGTGTATAGGTGTAATCGGTTTCCCCTTCAATAACCTGAAAGTCTTCTTCTCCTTCTTTTCGATATTTCCAAACCCTGCTTTCTGAAGGGCCATATCCGGCTTCATCTTCCTCGGCTGTCAACGGAATTCCTTCTTCATTTACGGTGATGTACTGTTCTTCAGTTGGCACAATTTCCACCGAAGTGTTGTAGATCATTTTCAAATCGTCAACCCATAGGGTTGCTTGATCTTCTCCTTCTCCAGGCGTTTTGCTGGCCGTAAAAGTCAACAAAATATAAGATGGGTCTTCATCAGTGATCCCAGCTTCGTAGTCAAAAGGCACTGAAAGTCGCATCCAATCTCCATCGGTTTGAAAATTTTGAACGGCTTTTGCAATCAGTTGATCGGTGTCTGTGGTATCTTGTTCAGGATCCGCATAATCATAATCTTTGTGTAAAATAGCCGAAACTCTTGCGCTATCTGCATCTGTAGTGACAGAGTATTTTACCCAAACAGCAAGACTATCAGGTTTTGCAGTAAAAGGTTGATTAAATTCTGAATCTTCAGTATGTGTTTTAGTAAAACCATCATTAGGCTCAGCCGATGGCGCGTGCATACGACCGACGGTCATCGTTCCATTGACCAAAGCTATAATGAAAAATTTAGACCTGATCTCGGCACTGTAATCTCCAGTAGATCCGGGACGGGTATCTTCACTTTGCCAAACGGTTTGCGTTTGTCCAATTGCGGCGATTGGATCTAAGTCACCGTTCATCATATTGTTCCAGTTTTCTGGAATTTCTTCTTCTTCCCCCAAGTTCTCCCAAGATTCAAAATCGGAATTGGTTACTTGAGTTTGAGCCGATAGATTTGAGCCGAATAACAAGCTCAATACCATCATAATAAGACTGAGTTTAAAAGTAATTTTATTCATTTTTATGGTTTTTTGATTTCAAAGACAAAATTAAAAAATCCCATTGCTATCGGTGGTTTAGGAAAGGTTAAAACTTAGGGGATTGAAGATTGGAGATTGAAGATTGGAGATTGGAGATGGAAAAGTTTGAGGCATCAAAGAATTATGGAGAGGATGAAATATTTTTTCACCTAAACCCACAAACACGCCCCACTTGTCATCCTGGATTTATTAGAGGATCTCGCGTAATCCTTTTCCGTAATCCTTGGATTACGCGACAAGCAGAATAATCTTTCGGGGGCTCATAGGGGTTTAATAATGAGCAGATTGAACTCTTGTAGCGCGGAAACCCTTCAAGGGCTTGGAGCCGCTTGAAGGGTTGGACTGAGTTTTCTTTTCCATAATCCTTGTATTACGCGACAAGCAGAGTCGGAGCGGCTTTTCGCGAGATGTGGAATCGAATTTAAATCTATTTTAACTGCAACTAAAGAGATATTTTTAAAAACATCCATATAGTTCTTTCTCGTATCATCAATTGGTGTTTCATAGATGATGAATTCAATTTTGATAGTAGATTAATTCCAATTGGTTTATTTTTTAAAATCACTATCCGTTGTAATAATAAGGAATATTTAGATCGGTAGAAGTTGCGGTTATAATATTGTCCGGTAATTTAATGCCATATTTTTGACGGACTTCAATCGTTCTCTCTTTTATGGCTTCATTGATATTTATAATGGAACATTCAGACAAAAAACCTCGAATATGTGTCTTATCCTCTGAAGTAAGTTCTTGGAAACTTAAAAGTTCTAATTCTGTAATAATAGAAACATAAAGTTGTTTTTCATATAAAAAATCAGCCAAGGTTCTATCACCATCAAGCAAATAGAGAATGATATTAGTATCAAGAAATAATTTAGTTCCACTCATCCCTCCAATTTTTTTGTAGAGTCAAAGGATCTGTTTTTAAGGTAATGACACCACAAAACTTATGGGTATCGACTCCTTTTTGTTTTTTTCTTTTAAGCAATTTCTCCAACAATTTTTGCATTGTTTTTTTTGAAGCTCCCTGATTTAATACTACTACCATTTTTGTTGGGTTTGAATACATTCAAATATACAAAATAAAATTGGTTTTTCTTGGGCTCCAATTCATTGGGGGTTCTAAAAAGTATTGCTTTTACTCATGGTTGTGTTGGTCATTAACCCAATTATACAAAAAAGTCTCATTTTATGGGGCTTTTTATCGATACCAATGAAAAAGTACCTATTTTTCTGAACATTCCATTTGCGATTAAAATGAGATATTTTAATAAGCTAATGTAGCGCGGAAACCCTGCAAGAGCTTAGAGCCACTTGAAGGGTTGGAATTTTATTTTTTTTTGATTCATTAACAGGTTCACTTGTTCACTCGTTCACTGATTCACAATCTCCCCGCGTGAGCGATTGAAGCGGCATCCTTTTTTTCTTACGGGCAAGTTTTGGCGGGTGGAATATTTTCCCATAGTAGGCTGTTGCTGCGGGGGGAGGAGTATTAGAAAAAAAGATATAGCGGAAAGCGCGACCCCGGATTTTGAAGTGATAAGTTTTTTGATGTATAAATTCTAAACATCAAGTTCATGCTCTTATTTTAAAAATAGTCCGGGGGCACGCCCAAAAAATTAAAAGGAAACTTCAAATAATTCGGAAGTTATCCTTGAAACTTACAACTTTTCTTCTTTTGATTTTTCTATTTCTTCTTGTCGTTCTTTTTCGATTTGTTCTTTGCTTTTTCCGCTCATAACGAATTTGAAAACCATAATAGTCAGCACGATGCAGACTAAAGCAAAGATGATGATGAGCGCGGTGCCCATTCCCCAGCTGTACAAGGGTAAAAATGATTGTGTCATAGGTTTAGGTTTTATAGTTTAATGATGATGCATTTCGGTTTGTTCGGTGACGGGCTTGGGCGATATATAAGGAATGCCGAGACCTAATCCTCTTAAAATAAACAGGATACCGATGATGATAACGAAAACCGGAATGGCTTTTCTTATTTTTGTTCTGATTTGTGTGTTTAAAAAATTTCCGAGGTAAATGGCGGTGGTCATCAACGGAACAGTTCCCAGTCCGAAAGCGACCATATACAACATTCCTTGTGGAATGCTACCCGCTGCGATGGCACCAAAAATAGCCATATAAACCAAACCGCAGGGAAGAAATCCGTTGAGGAAACCGATGGTGAAAAAGGTATCAGGTGTGCGCTTTTTGAGCTGAACGCCTAAGGCTGTTTTTACTTTGGAAATCAGTTTGAAAATGGGTTGTGAAAAATTGTATTTGTTGAATGTTTTCTGTGGAATTAAAATCATCACAATCATCAAAACCCCAATGATAATGGAGATTTGTTGCTGCATACCAAACAGATTGAAACTCTTGCCGATCAATCCGAATATCAAGCCCAAAGTGGCGTAAGACAAAATTCTGGCGGCGTGGTAAATAAAGATCTGCGTGAATTTGATCCAATTGTTTTGCCGATTGACCGGCAATAAAAAAGCGATAGGTCCGCACATGCCCACACAGTGGAAGCTGCCGAGTAAGCCGAGGATTAATGCCGATAACAACATAACATCTATTCGCTTAATTAATGGTTTTTAAAATTTTTAGACGCAAACCGCTGAGCTTGCTTTGTATTTTGTTGATTTGCAAAAAGTGATTAATATTGCAAGCCGCATAAATACTAAACACGCCTGTGCTAAAGTGAGTTTTCATTTATTATTGTAAAAAAAGAACAGCCCCCGTCCTGAGGAAAACTCAAAATCAAAACCTCAGGTTTAGGGCTGTTCCCCTAATAATTTATTTTTTGTTTGTGATAATAATCTTTTCCTTCATAAGTCCAGGCTACGATAATATCCCATCGGCCCGACACTAAATAATCTTTGGGGATGAGCAATTTATCGGATTTCAGACTGAGTTTTTCTTGGTGGTCCAATTTTTTGTTGGAAGGACGATATAAGGTCAAAGTACCCTCTATTGCTGAAGGTTCCATGTTTTCAGGGAAAGTCAGTTCATAACCTTCTTCCTGTCTTTTACCCTTCAGTTCTGCGTGGGCTTTTTTTACGTTGGCTGCTCCATCGATTTGTTTTTGGAAAACCAACTCTTTTTCGTAGTAGTTTTCCGTGACCAATTCACTTTCGTGTTCCAAACTGATGCGGATAACGAAATACATAATAAAAGCGATGAATAATCCCAATCCAATCACCAACCCTGTTCCCCAATTTATTTTCATTTTATTAGCTTTTTAAATTATCTAAAACTTCTCGGTCCCATAAACACGACTTTCTGTGTGTCGATTCTTTCGTCGTTGCTGTAAACGTCGATAAGCACTTTTGTTTTTTCGCCGTCCAGCGCCGCTTCTTTGATTTCTACAAATATGGTTCCTTCAATATATTCTTGTGGCGGCACTTGTAAATTACCGCTTTTTACTCTTCTAACTTCTCCTTCTTTCGGGCTTCTCAGTTTAAAGCTGATGTTATCAAACTCTTTATTGGTTTTATTCAACAACTTAAAGGTGAATACATTGCTGATAGTATTCTCCGCTTTTCGCTCAAAAAGTTGTCCGGGCAATCTTAAAATATTTGCCTGAACATCGCTTCTCAAGAAAAGCGTTCCTCCTAAAAATCCGATTAGGATAGTCAATACCGCGATATACCCTTTTAACCGATTGGTAAGTTTGAATTTTTTCTTCTTTTCAATATTCTCTTCGCTGGCATAGCGGATCAATCCCTTAGGGAGATTTACCGCTTCCATCATCGCGTCGCAAGCATCGATACAAGCGGTGCAGTTGATACATTCTAACTGAGTTCCGTTTCGAATATCGATTCCCGTTGGACAAACTTGTACACATTGTGAGCAGTCAATACAATCCCCAATTCCCAACTCCGGACGGTTTTGATTTTTTCTGAATCTGGCACGTCCTTTTTCTCGCTCTCCACGTTTGTGGTCATAGGCAACTACAATAGATTTGTTGTCTAATAGCACACTCTGCAACCTGCCATACGGACAAGCGATAACGCAGACCTGTTCTCTAAACCAAGCGAAAATAAAGTAAAATACTCCCGTAAAAATAATTAGCGAACTAAAGGTTGCCAGATTTTCTACCGGGCCTTCTTTAACGTATCTCATAACGGTATCACTTCCGATGAGGTAAGCCAAAAACACATTGGCAATCACAAAAGAAATCACAAAGAAAATGGCCCATTTCGACCCTTTTTTTCTGATCTTCTCCGCATTCCATTCTTGTTTATCCAGGCGCATTTGTTTCCCGCGATCGCCTTCAATCCAGTATTCTATTCTTCTAAAAACCATTTCCATAAATATGGTTTGCGGACAAATCCACCCGCAAAAAATCCTTCCGAAGGCAGCGGTAAAGAAGACGATAAACACCACGCCAATAATCATAATAATCACGAAAATATAGAAATCTTGTGGCCAAAATGGAGCGCCAAATATATTAAACCGCCTTTCCAGAATATTAAACAGCAAAAATTGATTGCCGTTGATTTTAATAAAAGGAGAGGCAAGGAAGAAAACCAGTAAGACGTAACTTACTATTTTCCTCCAATTATATAATCTACCGGACGGTTTTCTGGGGTAAACCCAGCTCCTTTTTCCCTCCTCAGTAATAGTGGAAATACTATCTCTAAATCTTTCATTCTCCGGTGTATCCATAATTTATTTTTTAATTTCCTTAATGAATCAGTTTGTCACCATCTTCCCATTTATCACCTTCGGGCTCTTTTGGGTCGCTTGGTGTATTGTCTTGTAAGGTTAAAACATAACTCGCCAACTGTGCAATCTGATTTGGTTTGAGTTCGTCTTTCCAAG
>DATGSA010000069.1:0-2212 GCA_035303085.1 Flavobacteriaceae bacterium | reverse complement strand
ATGACATCTGCGTTAATTGGTTGAATTTCTGCAACATATTTTTGTACCATAATACGTCCTCCTTGTTTTTGTGTGGGATTTTCACCTCATTTATTATAAAAAATAAATACGTGAAATACAAAAGATAGACTTGGTGTATTTTTAAGAAGAGGATATGTTATAGTGAAAAAGGAGTCACTTTAAGTGATGATTGAAAAAAGGATTGCCTGCCCTGGATGAATTCTTTAATGAGATGATTGACTTATTACAAGTGATTTCAGACAAATTAAATTCAATTGATGAGAACGAAAATAAGATTGAAAGATACTCTGTGGTTAGAAGATGGAGTAGATAGTATTAATAAGAGTCTCAGTGAGAAGCTTGATCTTGACTGAAAGCTAGACAATAAATATCTATAAAAATAGAATTCTCATAAGGTCGGTTATTAAATGACTTTATGGGGATTTTTGTGTTGTTCTGATACTAAGGATTAAATTGGAAAAATGTAATAAGATTGTAACATTATATACGATAAAGTATGTTGTTAATGGAAGCGGTTTCTGATATTCTATTTATGCAAACGTTTTCTTTAAGTGGACGAATAAACCGATAAATTTTATATTAAGGAGGAAAAAATATTGGTTTGGAAAATCAAAAGTAAGTTATTGTCGTATTTGATGACCTTTGTGATGTTCATAAATATTGTACTTCCGGGATTCATACCTTTACAAGTTTTCGCAGAGGATCGATCTTCAGAAGTGACGCAAACGATTTCGGTAGATGCCGAAAAAGAAGATTGGGAATCTATTGACCCCATGGCTCCAACAACTGAAGATGATGGAGATGAATTATTAGGAAACTTATATTTACATAATGATGAGGAGTTTCTTTATTTTTGGATTGATTCCAAAAACATCCCAGACTGGGGAGAAAATGGACAATATATTGATCTTGCGTTTCAATTAAATGATGAAGATACGGAAAATGATAAAAATCCTTGGAACTCTCAATTTAATTACTCAGGAATGGAAAATAAACCGCAATATCATTTATCGCTTCGTATTAAAAACAACAAAGAGATCGAGTGGTTTACATTTTACGAAGTATCCACCAATGAATTTAAAGAATTATTCGATTTAAATTCAGAGACTACTGCTGAATTTCGTTTTAATCGTGAAGTTGGTTTTGAAGGAAAAATTCCGCTTGAATTTATGCATCTTGAAAATGAAGATCGATTAAAAGCACACGTTACTTTGAGTGGTAACAGTGATCAGCATGGTGCCTTTGATGTGATACCAAAAGTAGAGGAAAATGCTAGAGAATATTCGACAGAAGATAAAGATGACCAAGACATACAATCTACATACACAGAACCATATTTAGTTACAATATTAGATTCGAAAGAAGAGTCTACTGAATTAACAGAATTAGAAGAGTTAATTGTAAGTGCAAAAGAATATTTAAAGCAAGAGAACAAATATTCAAAAGAATCGATTACAGGATTAAAAAATACTTTACAAGAAGTACAGTCAGTTGTGGATTCTATTGAAACAAAAACAGATTTAGAGCAAACTCTTGAAACTTTGCAATCTGCAATTAATCAATTAGAGCTTCTTGATGATGTTGAAGAAGATTTATCGGGAACTCTAGAAGATATTGAGGAAGGTTATTTTCGAGTACATTTTGAATCATTGCCTACCAAAGATCCCGAAGAAGTAGGGCTTTGGTTATGGGGCGATGTTGCTGAACCTTCAGGAGATAATCAAGATTTTAGTGACCCAGATATTCGGTTTTCTCAAGCAACAAAAACAGATTTTGGTTATGCAATAGATTTTCCATTAGCTGAAACTCCACAAGAAATCGGTCTTTTATTGAATTGGGATCAAGGAAATGCACAAACAGATGATGTTGTAATTCAAATCCTTTCTCCTGAAATGAATGAAGCTTGGATTACAAAGGATTTTGAAATTTTTCTTTATGAACCATTGGCTGAGGAAAATGTGATTCGGATTAATTATTTAAAAGAAACGAATGATTATGAAAATTGGAGTATTTGGACATGGGATGATGTTGCTGCTCCTACAGACAATTGGCCAACTGGTTCGCATGCTTTTGATGGGGTTGGGCAATATGGTGGCTATGCCAATATAGATCTTGCTTTGAATCCTTCCAAAATTGGCTTTTTATTCTTAACAAAATCAGGAAATGAGCAGACAGATGATTTAGCCTTCGA
>DATGSA010000068.1:0-4544 GCA_035303085.1 Flavobacteriaceae bacterium | reverse complement strand
ATCGTGTGAAATAACATCATCTCCAATCTAATCATTGTGCCCATATATCACTTATGGACGAAAGGTCAATTAACCTTTTTCGATCATCAAATATAAATGATTTATACAGGCTATCCAAATAATTTGTTAACGATTTGTTGTTCGCGCTTTAGTGTGGATCTCAGTTGTTTCAATATTCTAATGATTATGAAGTTGAGTGAAAATATTCAACAACACAGATAGGCTATGATAATAACCCTCAATTTCTAATAAGGATTTTATCATATTTGCATCTTTCTATATCGTTTTTTGTTTGTAATTAATTTAAAAACGGTTTTGTACCCATTAAAATGCAAAAATATTACGGTCATGATTAAACCCCGCACTGGTGCCAAACGCGTCTGTTAGCAGACGTTAATTTTCTGCGTTTTTAATTCTATATAATTGTTCGATTGTTGGTTCTGTTTTTTGACCATTCCCATTGTAAAAAGTCCAATTATCTTTATTTATGTTAGACATTTTAATCGTGAAATCACAGCCACCTCGATCGGTGATAGTTGTACTATCAATATTAAATTTTCCTTTTGCAATTAATTCTCGATTTAAATTCCAAAATTTCCAATATCCTACTTTATACTTGTAGACTACTTCATTATAAGTTAAATCACAAGCCATATATTTTCCGATTTTAAATTGGCCGTAACCATATAAATTGCCTAAATCATATATCCAATTATCTTCTAAACTTAAATCTATTGAAGAAGGCAATTCATTTGGGCTTATCTTTTTGAAAATCTTCTAACCTTATTATCAGAGCTTTGATATTCCAAGTAAATTTGGTCATAATTACATATAATCTTTAAATTATCAGCAACAATCAGAGTATTCGGATATACATTTATGTTACTGACTTCTTTAAAGTTGTTTATATTTTCATTTATATAGGATTTTAAGCTTTGAAATGTTTTAGAATTCTTTCCAATTATTTTTAATTTTCCTTTTTGGTGTCTATTATTAGCGCGAATTTCCAATAACATATCATCTGTTATAATATTTTGAGGATTGTTTTTTTGGTTTTGACAAGACAATAAAATCATTAAAGGAATAACCAAAGAGCATAGTATTGTTAGTTTAGTTGAATTCATTTTTCTAAATGTTTGCTAACATGATTATAAACGCAACCTCCAACCCAATCATCACGCATATGTCGCATATGGAAGAAACATTAATCGACCAAAATAAACTAACCCCAGAAACTATCCAAATAAATTGTTAACAGCTTGTTGCATGCGCTCAAAACTTAGTGCAGACTTCACTTGTTTTAATATTCAAATATCTGCGAAGCTGAGTAAAAAATTCAATATTATAGATGAGTTTTAACCATAACCCTCATTTGTTGAAAAGTTTATTTTATCGAAGTATTTTTCTAAAACCACCTTTGTTTACAACTGATTTATAAACCAGTAATTCGCAAAAACATTCCGACTTAAACACTTCAATTTCTATTAATTATTATTTATTTCGAATATAAAACACCATCAACCGTATCAAACTGAAGTTCATCTTTCTCATCTAAGAAATAAGCAATTAAAGCTTCTCCCCAGTAGGTGCCATCGGTAAATTCTGCTAATATCCATCGATTGTTAAGCGTTTGTACTCTATTAATACGCATGATTCCATTTATTCCGGGATAGGGGACTAAAGGGTGATCTTCTTGGGCAAGGTTTTGTCCAATAATTTTACTTTCAATCGCTCTTGCAATAGAATCGGGACTCATGTTTTGATCTTCGAAATATTCTCTTGCTTTAGGATTGGTACCTAAAGTAAAACCCCGCGTATCAGATTCTTTTGGTGAGATGCTTTCTACCGGTAAATTTTCGATTTTCAGCAGATTTATTTCTTCTTCCAACTGTGCGATTTCTTTTTCTTTAGTTTCAGAGTATCTTTTCGCATTCATAAATTGAAAAATCACATACATCAATGCGAAAAAGAAGAGATACATGAAAATTCTCGATTTCATCAGATTGTAAGTTTTAAGTTATCAAAAGCCAAATGTACATTTTTCGGGAGTTGTTTTTCAACTTCTTCATGAAAACCCAATAAATGACTGATATGCGTAAAATAGGCCTTTTGCGGATTTATTTTTTCTACCAATTCCAAAGCTTCTTCCAAGTTGAAGTGAGTGAGATGTGGCTCCCGTCGTAAGGCATTCAGTACCAGTACACGCGTACCTTTTATCTTCTCAAATTCTTCTTTAGGAATAGTTTTACCATCGGTGATATAGGTGAAATCACCAAAACGAAATCCGTAAATCGGCAATCTGCCGTGATAAATACGAATGGGAATCACTTTTTGATTTCCCAAAAAGAAAGGTTGGTCTGAAATCGGATGTACTTCAACCGAAGGAATTCCGGGATATTTCAGGGCTGTATCAAAAATATAATCAAATCGATGTGCTAACGCGTCCAGCACTCTGGGCTCGGCATAAATAGGAATGTTTCCTTGTTCAAAATAAAAAGGACGAATGTCATCCATCCCAATCATATGGTCGGTATGTTCATGGGTGTAGAGAATACCATCAATTCGCTCTACTTTGTTGGCCAACATTTGCTGACGAAAGTCCGGTCCGCAATCAATAATATAGCGTTTGTTTTCCCATTCAATCATCGCAGAAGTACGCAACCTCTTGTCTTTGTGGTCTTTGCTGAGGCAGACCGGATGGTTGCTTCCAATTACCGGTATTCCTTGTGATGTGCCGGTTCCTAAAAATGTAACTTCTATTTTATTCATTTACACAAATGTAAAATTTTTTCGCTTTAAAGGCTTATCTTTACATTTAGAATTTAAAATAAACATAAAAATTTTTCGACAATATGTCAATAACAATAATGGGAGACAGGGTTTACGAGGATGTTCCTTCCTTAGAAAGTAAAGCTTTACGAATCAATCTAAACAAAAGCATATTTGGTACATTTTCAGAAATCGGCGCCGGACAAGAAACCGTTCGGAACTTTTTTGCTTCGGGAGGAGCTTCCAGGACGGTTGCCAAAGCAATAAGTGCTTATGGAAAAGAATTTAGTGATGCGATTTATGGACCGGAAGACGATGGTCGGTATGTGACCGAATCTCGATTGAGAAAAATGCTTTCCTATGAATTGGACTTGGTTGAAAAACGTATTGATCGGGAAAGCAATCCAAATAGGTTGTTTTTCTGCTTTGCTAATACCGTAACCACAATCGATTATGCCAAAAAACATCAAGGTCACGGCTGGGTGGGAATTCGATATCAGACCAAACCGGACGAAGACTATAGTGAAATTATTATGCACGTGCGCTTTCACGAACACAAAGCACTCCATCAGCAAAACACTTTAGGCACCTTGGGGGTAAATTTGATTTATTACGCTTATTATCACTACGATTCTCCCAAGAGTTTAGTGCGTCACCTGTATGATCATATCGACAAAGATTTGCTTGATATCGACACGATCAACTTTTCCGGACCTTGTTTTAAAGATGTCGATAATCGACTGATGAGTTTAGAGCTGATTAAAAACGGTATGACAGATGCGGTGATGTTTGCACCGGATGGTAATAATATACTGCCTTCGGAAGAATTATTCCATAAAAATGTATTGGCCCTCCGGGGAAGTTTTAGACCGGTGACAAAAGTAAATATGGATATTTATGAAAAATCACTGGAGTTGTTTTTGAAACAAGAAAACATTAAGCCGGAAGACACGATCAGCATATTTGAAATTACTTTTTCTAACCTCCGCGCCCATGGAAATGTAGATGAAGAAGACTTTTTACATCGAGCAAATCTGCTTTGTGCGATGGGACAAAAAGTGATGATTTCTACTTTTAAAGAATATTATAAACTGGTGGAATACCTTGAACGCTACAGCGATGCGAAAAAAGGATTGGCCATGGGAATAGATAATTTGCTTTATATTTTTGATGAACATTATTACGATGAGCTCATCGGAGGTACTTTAGAAGCGTTCGGGAAATTGTTTACCGAAAACCTGAAAGTTTATCTCTACCCATTTAAAAATCAAAAAACCGGAGAAATTATAAATAGCGATAACTTAAAAGTTAAGGAAGAGATGCACGATCTTTATAAATACTTTAAACGTTACGGTAAGTTTGTAGATATCGAAGATTACGATCCTGCATATCTGGATATTTTCTCAAGAGAGGTGCTGCGAATGATAAAAAATAAGGAAAAAGGTTGGGAGAAAAAGCTTCCGGAAAATGTAACCCAATTAATTAAGACACAGAAATTATTCGGGTATAAGGAATAAGTGTAAGAAATGTGAACTTTTTCAAAGTTCTCAAATTTCCCCTTGTACTTTGGAAAAGTTGAAAAAGTAGTTTGCGGCTTTTTTGGAAGCAGAATGGGAGAGCAAATCATGTGAACTTTTTCAAAGTTCTCAAATTTCCCCTTGTACTTTGGAAAAGTTGAAAGAGCAGTCAGCTTTTGTTTTGGCGTTGTTTTCTTTGAGAGGGCTTCTGTGAACTTTTTCAAAGTTCTCAAATTTCCCCTTGTACTTTGGAAAAGT
>DATGSA010000067.1:0-3159 GCA_035303085.1 Flavobacteriaceae bacterium | reverse complement strand
AATTGATGGTTAAGATCGTAAAAGATGAATTGACCGAGCTGATGGGTGGAGAAACTGCAGAAGTCGATCTGTCCGGAAAACCAAGCATAATTTTAATGTCCGGTCTTCAAGGTAGTGGTAAAACGACATTTTCCGGCAAGCTGGCCAACTTCTTAAAAACCAAAAGAACCAAAAAACCTTTATTAGTAGCTTGTGACGTTTATCGTCCTGCAGCTATTGATCAGTTACATGTTGTTGGAGAACAAATCGACGTAGAAGTTTATAGCGACAGAGAAATTAAAGATCCGGTAAAGATTGCCCAAGATGCTGTCTCTTATGCTAAAGAAAACGGACATAACGCGGTCATTATTGATACCGCCGGACGTTTGGCGATAGACCAGAAGATGATGGATGAAATTTCAAACATTCATCATGCTATTCATCCGAATGAAACGCTGTTTGTGGTTGATGCGATGACTGGTCAAGATGCGGTGAACACCGCCAAGGCTTTTAATGATGTCTTGGATTATGACGGGGTGATTCTGACCAAACTAGATGGTGATACGCGAGGTGGTGCTGCTATTTCAATTAAATCTGTTGTCAACAAACCGATTAAGTTTATCGGTACTGGTGAAAAAATGGATGCGATTGATATTTTCCATCCCGATCGTATGGCCGATCGGATTCTGGGAATGGGAGATGTGATTTCTTTGGTAGAACGTGCTCAGGAACAATACGACGAAAAGGAAGCGCGAAAAATGCAGAAGAAAATTGCCAAAGATCAATTTGGTTTTGATGATTTTCTAAAGCAAATCGCCCAAGTTAAAAAAATGGGAAGCATGAAAGACCTGATGGGAATGATTCCCGGAGCCGGAAAAATGCTGAAGAATGTTGATATCGACGATGATGCTTTCAAGGGAATTGAAGCTATCATTCATTCGATGACTCCCGAGGAACGTGCTAAACCCAAAATTATTAATGCCAGCAGAAAAAGGCGGATAAGTAAAGGAGCGGGGACCACTGTATCAGAAGTCAATCAATTGATTAAGCAATTTGATCAGATGAGTAAGATGATGAAAATGATGCAAGGTGGAGGTCGAAAAAAGCTAATGCAGATGCTGCAAGGCATGAATTAATCTAAAACCACAATTTGTGTAATCTAAATTTAAGTTTATGACAATCCTCGACGGAAAAAAAACGAGTGAGACAATTAAAAGTGAAATTGCTCAAGAAGTTGAGAAAATGAAGCAGAGAGATGAAAAAGCTCCTCATTTAGCAACTGTGATTGTCGGGGATGATCCGGCCAGTCAAAGTTATGTTAGAAGTAAAGACAGATCTTGCAAAAAAGTAGGATTCGAATCAACTATCATTTCGCTTCCCGAAACAATTTCCGAAGAAAAATTGATTGCACAAATTGATTCTCTCAATAAAGACGAAAACATAGACGGGTTTATAGTTCAACTTCCGCTTCCCAAACATATTGACGAGCAGACAATTTTAATGTTAATCGACCCCGATAAAGACGTCGATGGGTTTCACCCGATGAATTTCGGTAAGATGGCATTGGATATGTCCTCTTTTATTCCGGCCACTCCTTATGGGATATTAGAACTGCTCTCGCGTTATGATATTCCTACGGAAGGAAAAAACACAGTAGTTATCGGAAGAAGTCATATTGTGGGGCGACCGATGAGTATTCTGATGAGTCGCAAAGACACCCCGGGAAACTCTACTGTAACCATAGCACACCGACATACTCAAAACCTTAAAGAAATCACTTTAAAAGCGGAAATTATCATTGTCGCCATAGGTACCCCAAATTTTTTAACTGCAGACATGGTCAAAGAAGGTGTGGTAGTTATTGATGTTGGCATTAATCGTGTCAAAGATGATACGGCAAAGAAAGGATATGTATTAAAAGGCGATGTCGATTTTGAAAACGTCAAGAAAAAAGCTTCTTATATCACTCCTGTTCCCGGCGGCGTTGGTCCGATGACAGTAACTATGCTCTTGAAAAACACCTTAATAGCCCGACAAAAAAACAAAGAAAAATCGAAGAGAAGCTTGAGGTTTTAAAAAATGTCTGGTAGTTATTTAGCCTGTCAGTTTAGTAGTTAGTAAACAGTGAGGGAAGATTATCGCAGGTTAATTTAAAGGATAATGTATACTTTCAAACCAAAGGAAAGATTAGGATTTTATGGAAAGAACAATCAAATTCATTTGGGATTATTTCGGGCCACCAGCCTCAAAAACGGCTTCACATCACAGTGAGCACTTGTTGGAATTTGCAGAAGCCAGAGACTTATCAATACAACAAACCGGATATGAAGAGTTAAAAGAAAATCGAGCGATTGCTTTTATTTTACTTCCCGAAAAAGATGCTGTAGAATTTAAAGATATCCTCCGTCCACATCGTGCGGAAATTGCGAAAGAGGATTAGGGTTTACGCGAATTATTAGGAAAAGACGCAAATTAACGCGAATTATTACGAATTGTCGCGAATTTTTCTTTCATAGGAAGGACTTTCTAAACAACGAATCGACTAAACAACTAACTAAAAACCCCATTTTTTATCCGTTCAACTTCTCAATAAATTAAAAACTAAATCCTTACTAAATAACATTCATCACCCTGAGATTTTTTTATATTTAAGACAAAAACCAATTAAAATGAATGGATTAATAAGTATAGTTTCGGAATTTAGTGTTCAAGAGAGCATTGATCGAGTGGCGGATTTACTTAAACAAAGAGATTATAAAATCTTCGGTCGGATTGATCACCGGAAAAATGCAGCGCCGTATAAAAACCTCAGACCTACACAAATAATAATCTTTGGCAATCCGAAAGTCGGCACCAATATGATGCTCGACGCTCAAACTGTGGCTATAGATCTCCCTTCCAAAATTATGGCTTGGGAAGATGAAAATGGAAAAGTACACTTGGTACACAATGATATGAACTGGCTGGCAGAACGCCATCAACTCACCGTAGAAAGTCAAGACGCTGTTGATAAAATTCAAAATACATTGCGACAAGTTTGTGAGAAAGCAGCGAAGGGCGAGTGATCGAACTGCGAATTATTAGGAATAAAACACTAATTATTACGAATTATTGCGAATTATTACGAATTGCCACGAATTGCCACGAATTTTTCTCTCGTAGGAAGAAGTTCCTAAACAA
>DATGSA010000066.1:0-13507 GCA_035303085.1 Flavobacteriaceae bacterium | reverse complement strand
AATGGATGATTGAACCGCAATCAAGATTGAAAATTCTGGGAGGGTATCGTCAGGATATAGAACAACTTGGTGCCAGCTTGACCAACACTTCCGATGTTTTAGGTAGAAGTTTAGCTTCTTCTTCCTTGATTACAATTGGATCAAATAGGTCTTTAAGTCATATTAGATTGGGTACAATTGGATTAGAAATTTCACCTTTTGAAAATTTCAAGATAAAAACCGAAGCTACTTATCGAAAAATATCAGCGGCTTCTCCGGAGTTTGATTTGTCTTATTATACAGATGACACTCATACAGAGACCAGTGCGAAAATAGACCAAGCCGAATTAGCCACAACGCTCACTTATATGCCTGGTCGAAAGACCACCAATTACGGTGTTGAGCGACTCACGGTAAATACCGGAGAATTTCCGGAGATATTTATAAAATATTCAAAAGGAGTCAAAGGCATTATGGACAGTGATTTTGATTATGACAAAATCCAACTGTATTACAGACAACCTTGGCATGTTGGTGGTTTTGGAAAATTCACTTCTACTTTGGAATTAGGAAAAACCTTTGGAGAGGTTCCCCTTGGCCTACTTAGTGTCATCCCGGGTAATCAATCAGTGTATTCGATTTTTGGCACTTTCCCACTTTTGAATTACTATGAATTTGTCACGGATTCTTATGCCAGCCTGCATCTGGAGCATAATTTTGGAGGAAGATTATTTTCTCGGATTCCAATTGCAAGGAAATGGAATCTCAGAGAATTAGTTTCGTTTAGAGCTGTCACCGGAGATATTTCAGACAAAAACAAAGCATTAAATGCTTCTGAATCCAATCCGGTATTATTTGCTCCTCGTGAACATATTTACTGGGAATGGAGTGTAGGAATTGGCAACATCTTTAGGTTTTTTAGAGTTGATGCTCATTTTAAAGGTAATTACAGAGATAATCCTGACGCAAGAAAATTTGGGGTTACCGGTGCTTTTGAAATTACTTTCTAAAGGATTTAAGAAGCTAAAGACTCACCATAAAATAATGCATCAAAACAAACTCCTTTTGTAAATTGACGTTTGTTTAAAAAATAGTTTGTTTGCAGCTTAGACTGTTTTTCCGTAATCAACGGGCTTAGCTTTTAGTTTTTGTCATCAAATCACTTTGTTTACCGTTTTAAACACTTTTCTATAATCTAAGTGTCTTCCAATAATTAATTTACATATTTTTGTTTGAAATAACTTCAATAAATTTAAACGAGTTTTGGACCATTGAAAACAGAAAAGATAATGTCTCACTATCGCGTGGTTTGTAAGTCGCTGTTCTTAACTATAGCAAAAAACAATAAAGCACCAATAATCTAAAGCTCGCCTCCTTTAAAAACTGAAACCCAACCCCATGAAACAACTACTACTTTTAATTGTACTTGCCTTAACCACTATTTCTGTCCACAGTCAGGCCCCTAAAAAGGTTTTGTTCTTGGGAAATAGTTATACCGCTGTAAACAATCTGCCGGCTATGGTAAATGATATCGCAGAAAGTACTGGAGAACAATTGATATATGACGACTATACGCCTGGCGGATATCGTTTTATGAATCACGCTACAGATCAAACCACACTGGATAAAATAGCTTCAGACAACTGGGATTATGTGGTTTTGCAAGGACAAAGTCAAGAGACGGCATTTGGCGAATCTCAATTGGAACAAGAAGTATATCCGTATGCGGAATCTTTAAGCGATGCAATTCGGGATAACAACTCCTGTTCTGAACCGATGTTTTATATGACATGGGGACGCGAGAATGGAGATGAAGTAAATTGTGCTTTTGCACCTTGGATGTGTACGTATGAAGATATGGATGATGTAATTAGAGCTACTTATATTTTCATGGCTGAAAGTAATGATGCAGCACTTTCTCCTGCCGGAGCGGTCTGGCGATATCTGAGAGAGAACCATCCAGAAATCCAACTGTATTCCAGTGACGGCTCACATCCTTCCTTAGCTGGATCCTATGCTGTAGCTTGTGCATTTTATACGATGATTTATAAAAAGGATCCTACCGAAATTAATTGGAATTCAAGCTTAGAAGAAGCCGAAGCCAACCTCATCAAAACAGCAACCAAAACCATCGTTTTTGATGAAATAAACGAATGGGATTTTACGGAAGAACCCATAGCTGATTTTTTTACAACAATTAACGACAATGAAGTAAACTTCACCAATACCAGTAGCGATTTCGAATCTGTATTATGGGATTTTGGCGACTCGAACACTTCTACGGAAGTTGATCCTGTTCATATTTATGAAGAAATAGACACTTATACGGTTACCCTAACCATCTCGGTTTGCGAAGAAACTTACATCCAAACAAAAACGATAGACATCACCACTTTAAATACTGTAGATTTCACCGTAGAAACTTTCACTGCCTATCCAAATCCCACTTCGGGAAATTTACATCTAACACGTGCGGAAGGTTTTAAGGAGATAAATATTGTTATTTCAAATCTTTCCGGAAAATCTGTGCTCAGCACTTCAGCAAATAACATGCATGAACTCACTTTGGATTTATCCAATTTAAGTCCAGGTATTTATATGCTGAATATAGGTGATGGCAATCGTTCTTATGTTGAAAAAATAATTAAGCGGTAAGAAATTTCTCATCTTTTTTAAGATTTCCCGAATCAAACCCTAAGCTTTTTCATTTTTATGTACAATCATCGCCGATGCCTGATCCAAACACATCACGGTTAAGTCAGCAATATTGACATGTGGAGGGCGAGTTACGGCAAACCAAATGATATCGGCAATATCACCGGGTTTTAGTGGCGTGTAGTTTTCATACACTTTTTTAGCTCGCTCGGAATCCCCTTTAAATCGGACTTCGCTAAATTCTGTTTCCACAAATCCCGGATTGATAGCGCCTATTTTTATACCTTTTCCATTTAAATCCATACGCATTGCTTGATTCAAAGCATCTGCTGCGTGTTTAGTTCCACAATATACATTTCCTTTGGGATGCACTTCTTTTCCGGCAGTACTTCCAATATTAATGACCTGACCACTTTTTCTGGAAACCATTTGTGGCAAAATAGCTCTGGATACATAGAGCAATCCCTTCACATTAATATCGATCATCGCGTCCCAATCGTCAGGATTTCCTTCGTCTATAGTGGTTAATCCGTATGCATTTCCTGCATTATTGATCAAAATATCAATTGCTGAAAACTCTTCAGGCAGAGATGCTATAGCGGCTTCAACTGCCTTTCTATTTCGCACATCGAAATTTAAAGTATGCACTTTGGTAGATTGAGAAAACTCTTTAGAAAGCTCGTGCAGTCGCTCTTCCCTCCTTCCACAAATAACTATTTTTACTCCATTTTTTGCGAAGACTTTCGCTGTTGCCATACCGATCCCAGAAGTTGCTCCAGTTATAAATGCTACTTTGTTTTTCATATCACTGTATTTTTAAATATTATTGATAAGCAAAATAACCCCTGTTTTTAGGAGGCTTATTTTGTAATTGTACTTTTATAAAAATAAATATTAAACTTAACTCCACCTTTAATACTCAATAAAATCATGATGTTTTATACAATCAATTTACGTCAATTCTTTCAGAAGACTTAAAGTTTAAAAACACACACCAAAAAGAAAAGCCCTGTAAACCTAAGATTTACAGGGCTTTCTTGTGGTGCCTCCAGGAATCGAACCAGGGACACATGGATTTTCAGTCCATTGCTCTACCGACTGAGCTAAGGCACCGCCTATTGTTTAAAGGGGCAAATATAAACGCATTTTAATTATACACAAAAAAAATCTGGTAAAAATTCCATTTTTGTATCTTTGCGCTTTCAAAATAAAACTATGAATCTTACTATAGACATTGGAAATTCGCGGGCTAAGTTAACTGTATTTAAAAATAATAAAATTTTAAAAAATGTTGTTTGTCCCAAAGAAGAACTTATTTCTGCTCAGAAACATCTTCGCACTGAATTTCCTGAAATACAAAACGGGATATTAGCCAACGTAGCAGAGCCAAAAAATAGTTTTGTCGGTTCCTTATTCGGGTTTAAAGGAATTACCATAGAGTTATCAAATAGAACCCCTGTTCCGTTTATAAACCAATATGAGACAACTGAAACCTTAGGGTTGGATAGGATTGCTCTTGCCGTTGCAGCAGTTTCGTTTTATCCCGGTAAAAACGTTTTAGTTATAGACGCAGGAACTTCTGTTACTTATGATATCATTACTGCCGATAAAATTTATTTGGGAGGAGCTATTTCTCCCGGGTTAAACATGCGTTTTCGTGCCATCAATAATTTTACAGCAAACTTACCGTTATTAAAAGCAAGCAGTAAACAAATACCAACTATAGGACATAATACCATTCAAAGCTTACATTTAGGCATCACACAAGGTTTGCTATATGAATTAGAAGGGTTCATAGCTCGATATTCAAAACTGTATAGTGGTTTAACAGTGATTTTAACAGGAGGAGATGCGGAAATTTTGTCTAAGAGATTAAAAAATAGCATATTTGTCGCCAAAAATTTTCTCTCTTCGGGGTTAAACTGCATTTTGGAATATAATAAACATTGATGATTAAACAAATCTTTATACTACTCGCGGTCTTTTGTACCCTGATCGTTTCGGCACAAGACAACACCTCTTCTCCTTATTCTTATTTTGGAATTGGACTGCCAACATTTAATGGGACGACGGAAACCAAATCTATGCAAGGGCTTTCCATAGAAGCAGACAGCACGCGCTACAACCTTCAAAACCCAGCAAGCTTAGGCCGTTTGCATCTTACTACTTTTTCAGTAGGAGTCACTCAAAAATTTAATAACATGGCGAATGCGCAGGATAAAGAAAGTGTGCGCAATACTACTTTTGATTATATTGGAATTGGTATTCCCGTTGGAAAAATAAATTTTGGTTTGGGCATTATTCCCGAAACAACCATGGGTTATAAACTAAGAGATGCAACAGAAACCCACACCTCTAATTTTAGCGGGCGCGGAGGGCTCAATCGATTATCTTTATCTGCCGGTTATCAAATTCATAAAAATCTAAGTATTGGAGTGGAAGGAGATTATAATTTCGGAAATGTTCAAAATGAAAACATTCTTTTTCAAAAAGACATTCAATATGGTACACGCGAAAAGAACCGCTCAGACTTAAGTGGATTCAGCTTTAAATTAGGCGCACAGTACGAGACACGTTTAAGCAAGAACTTATGGTTACATTCAGCTATCAGCTATGCGCCAAAATTAAAACTGGATTCAGAAAACTTTCGTAAACTGGCGACCATTCAGGCAAATGGAAGTGTGATAAATGAGAATGAGATAGACTTAGCAAATACCAGTTTTTATACTCCCTCTGATTTGAGAATTGGAGCAGGAATTGGAGAAGGAAAAAAATGGTTGGTCGGATTAGAATATCAAAATATCGGAAAAGCATCATATACCAACACCTCTTTTTCTCCCAACAACATCACCTATAAACAGGCTAATGCATATCGAATCGGCGGGTATTATATCCCTAATTATAGAGACATTACAAACTATTTCAGTCGCATCACTTTAAGAGCCGGGGTTCGTTATCAAGAAACGGGTATGACCATCAATCAAGAAGACATCGATGAGTTTGGCATATCTTTTGGATTAGGTCTACCTGCCGGAAGATATATGAGTAGTATAAATATCGGCGCAGAATATGGGCAGCGTGGCACAACAGCTGCAGGCCTGATAAAAGAGGAGTTCATCAACATATATATAGGAATTTCTCTTAGTGATAAATGGTTTATTCAGAAAAAATTCCGCTAATAATTTTTACTGAAAAACCTTCATTCTAACCATTAATACTTTTTATGATGAAAATTAAAAAATCAATTCTTCTGTTTGTCACACTTCTAACTTTTACAGTTTTAAGTGCTCAAAATGATGAAAACAATATTGATTGTACAAGAGAGCTTTCTTTCTTTGATCAAACTGCCAGAATCAAGGATTATGAAGCAGCGTTATCGCATTATGAAAACTTGGTAAATCATTGTCCGCCAGATTTAAACGCGGCAGTTTATCAGCATGGAATTCGGATGTTCAGACATTTTATAGACGAAAGCAAAACCCCGGAAGAAAAGAAAAAAAATGTTTTGGCTTATATCGATAACTACACCAAATTAGAAAAGTATTTCCCTGACAAAATCAGTGGAAATTTTGATACAAGAATAGCTCAACTCAAACTTGACCACGATATTGGCACTTTAGAAGAACAGTATCAATCTTTTGATGATGCTTGGCAAAAAGATTCCGAAGCTTTTACAGATCCTAAAGCACTTTATAGTTATTTTTCATTGTTAATCGATCTTCAGGATGAAGGGAAACGAACTTTGGAAGATTCTTTTAGAAAGTATGATGAGATCATGGAGAAAATTGAAAATGAAGAAGCTAAACGTGTTGAAGAAGCTCAAGCACTACGTGAAAAACGAGAAGAAGGCAAAAAGCTTACTAAAAATGAGAAGATTACTTTAAGCAATGCAGAGACCTACTTGAGAAATTATATGAAAATCAAGGAGAGTATAGATGTCAAAATTGGTACACGTGCTGATTGTGATAACTTAATTCCTTTATACACTAACAACTTTGAGGAGAACAAAACCGATGCTGAGTGGCTAAAGCTTGCTGCTCACCGATTATCAGAAAAGAAATGTACTGAAGGAGATTTATTTTATAATATCACCGAAGCGCTTCATGAGCTTGAACCTTCTGCAAAGTCTGCTAAATATTTGGGTCAATTAGCCGGACATAAAGGAGAAACTTCAAGAGCTTTAGAATACTACAAGCAGTCTGCCGAACTGGAGACCAAAAAGTTGGATAAAGCCAGAATTTACTTTTTGATTGGTAATATTTACAAAAACCAATCTCAATTCTCTCAGGCGAGGAGTAACTATAGACAAGCCTTGCGAAACAATCCGGCATTGGGAAATGCACACTTGCAAATCGCTTCGATGTATGCTGAAAGTGTCAACACTTGCGGAGAAAATGATTTTGAAAAACGCGCTGTTTATTGGTTAGCAGCTCGAGAAGCTGAAGCCGCTGCACGTGTGGATCCATCAATCCAAACCAAGGCAAACCAAGCTGCTGAAGCATACCACGGCAGAGCCCCACAAGCCAAAGATATTTTTAATCGAGATATGGCAGGTAAAACTTTAAAAATTAACTGTTGGATAAACGAATCGGTTAAAGTGCCGAATTTATAAATCCATTATGAATCAGTCAAGAACCTATATTTTTAAAAGCATTGCTATTTTGTTTTTTATAGCAATGCTTTTCTCTTGTCAGGGCAGAATCAATAAAGTACGACAGTTAAGTGCTAAAAACTTCAATCCTGCCACGGAAGAAACGATGGTAAATGCAGTTTATACCGATAGCGGGAAAGTCGCCTTAAAACTGCGCAGTCCCTTGGTATATGATTATAGCAATCTCGATTTTCCCTACAGAGAAGCTCCTGATGGAATTGAGGTCGATATTTTTGACAAAGACAAGAACAAAAGCACGGTAACTGCCGATTATGCAATCGCTTATGATCAAACTGACTTGATAGACCTTCAGGGAAATGTAAAAATCGTTTTGTCTGACAGCACCACTCTAAGTGCACGACAATTGTATTGGGATCAAAAAAGAAAATGGGTATTTACCGATCAAGAATATACTCTTCATTTAGCCAACGGAACAGTAAATCACGGACAAGGTTTTGATTCTGATGAGAATTTCAATAACTTTATCTCCCGTTCCAATATCGGAAAACATTATTTAGACGAAAAGAACCAATGAAAACATATTTCAAAATAATCCGATTCCTCTATTTGGGTATCGCCATATTTTTAACTGTAGAAACGATTTTAACCTGGGGAGAAAACCTTACTCAAACTATAATTTTTGCGGCTCTTTCGCTAATGGGTTATTTCATGTTTTTCTTTAGAGGTTGGCATGGAAAACAAATAGAGAAGGAAAAAAACCAACGATGACCACGAGCATTCTCATTATTGTCTCAATGCTGTTTCTTTCGGCATTTTTTTCGGGGATGGAGATTGCTTACATATCCTCGAACAAAGTTTATATTGAAATACAAAAAAATCAAAAAGGCTTAATAGCAAAGATCTTAGATAGACTGACTCGGAAGCCTTCCAAGTTGATTACCACATTTTTAATCGGCAATAATATCGCGTTGGTCATCTATGGAATTTATATGGGGGAATTAATCGTAACTCTTCTCACCCCTGCTCAATCTTATGACAATTCTTATGTTAATTATTGGCTTATCGGAGATGGACTCATTCTGACGCAAACCGTAATTTCTACGTTGATTATTTTAATTACAGCCGAATTTCTGCCGAAAGTTTTCTTTCAAATCTATGCCAATTCGCTTTTAAAAGCTTTTGCAGTTCCGACTTATTTCTTCTACGCCTTATTCAATGGGATTTCTTCCTTTGTCATGTGGATTTCAGACAATATATTGAAATTATTTTTTAAAACCGAAGGCGATGAAGTTCAGCAAGCTTTTTCAAAATTGGAATTAGGAAATTATATTTCCGAACAAATGGAAACCGTAGAAGATCACCAACAAGTAGACTCCGAAGTTTTAATCTTCAAAAACGCGTTGGAATTTTCAGAAATAAAGACCCGTGAAGTAATGATTCCCCGTACCGAGATAATTGCAGTTGAACACGCTATCACTCCACAAGAATTACAGAAGAAGTTTACAGAAACCGGGCTATCCAAGATTTTGGTTTATAAAGAAGACATTGATGACATCGTAGGGTATATCCATTCCTTTGAACTCCTAAAGCGACCGAATTCTATTAAATCTATCATTATGCCCGTAACTTATGTTCCTGAAACCATGTTGGCTAAAGATGTTTTAAATTTATTGATGAAAAAACGAAAAAGCATCGCAGTAGTTATTGATGAATACGGCGGGACAAGTGGAATGGCAACTTTAGAGGACATCGTGGAAGAACTTTTTGGTGAAATTGAAGATGAACACGATTCTGTTGTTTTAACGGAAGAGAAATTAGCAGAAGGCAGATATAAGTTTTCTGCACGTTTAGAAATAGATTACCTCAACGAAACCTATAAGTTAAATTTCCCAAGAAGCGAAAATTATGAAACATTAGCCGGATTAATCGTACACTACACCGAAGAGATCCCCGCCAAAAATGGCCGTGTTGATATAGAAGGATATTCTTTTAAAATTTTAGAGGCATCTAAGACCCAAATAAAACTCATTGAAGTGCAAGATTTAAACTATGAGGATGTATAATTCCTAATATATTCTCGCTATTAGTTTTATAATATCAGTAAATAGCTTATTTTCGCGCACTATATTTTGTAAACTCCTGTAATAATATGTCAGTATTAAATAACATCAGAAAACGTGGTATATTCTTAATCATTGTTATCGCGATGGCTTTGTTCGCATTTATTCTTGCCGATTTAATTGGACAAGGAAGCTTTTCAAACGAGACTCAAAACAATATTGCCACAATAAACGGTCAAGATATCAGCTATTTTGAATTCAATAATCGGGTAAATGCTGTTCAGCAAAATTCACCACAAAATCTTACCACCATTCAAGCTGTCAATCAACTTTGGGACGCAACCATTCAGCAAACCTTGATAGAAGAGCAAATGGATAAATTAGGTATAGACATTGGAAATCGACAATTAATTACCGCTTTGGAAATGCAATTTGGCGGAAACCCTGAATACCTGACCGACGGGCAGTTTGATGTCAATAAATTCAGAGCGAGTTTAGAGCAAATTAGAGCTATAGACCCGGCCTCCTATCAGCAATGGATTGCAACAGAAAAAAACATTGCTGATCAAGCAAAAGCTGAAGTATATTTCGATTTATTAGGAGCTGGATTAGGAGTCACAACCGCAGAAGCAAAACAAATTTACCAACTAAACAATACCAGTTTTAATCTGCAGTATGTAAGAATACCCTACTCTTCTGTCAGTGAAAATGAAGTAACGGTATCTGACAGTGAAATTAAAAAATACATCAATAATCATAAAACCGAGTTTACATCAGACGGAAGTCTTGATATCCGATATGTTCTATTTGAAGAAAAACCCACGGCACAAGATGAAGAGGAAATCAAAAACAGTTTAGCCGCTTTATTGGAAGATCATACCACCTATAACAAAGCTGCGGGAATTGATGAAACTGTAAAAGGGTTTAAAAATATCACCAATTATCAAGAATATCTGTCAGAATATTCTGATTTACCTTTTAACAATCATTATTTATTCAAAAAAGACTTACCCTCTCTTCATGCCGATACTTTAGCTAACTTGCCGGTAGGCGATGTTTTTGGTTCTTATAAAGAAGATGGTTATTTCAAATACACCAAAATGGTAGATCGCAAAGAAATGCCGGATTCTGTGGATGTAAAACATATTTTAATACGCTATTCCGGATTACAATCTGCTATGGACATCGATCGTACTCGCGCTGAAGCAGAACAACTTGCTGATAGTTTGCTTTCGGAAATTGAATCAAACAAAGATAGTTTTGAAGAGTTAGCAATTGAATACTCCGACGATCAAAACACAGCACCGGAAGGAGGAGAAATCGGATGGATTCCCTATCCTAAAAAAGAAGAAGATGAATTGATTAGTTTTGTATTCAACAGCGAAGCGGGAAGTGTAGATATTCTTGAAACAGAATTTGGTTTTCACATTACCTATATTGCAGAAACACGCAATAAACAACCCGCATTCAAACTCGCTACTTTAGCACGAGCAATAGAGCCTTCTGACGAAACCATTGGCGATTTATTTAACAAAACCACCAATTTTCAAATTGCTGCCAATGAAGGTGATTTTGCTCAAGAAGCTCAATCCGAAGGCTATCAGGTTCGTACAGTTAAAAACTTAGGGCCGTTAGACGAAAATATAACCGGAATTGGTTCACATCGAAATATAGTTCAATGGGCTTTTGAAGATAAAGCCAAGGCAGGAGATATCAATAGATTTGATATCGATCAAGGATATGTCGTGGTTCAAGTTACCGCTAAAACTTCAAAAGGTCTGGCAAGTGTTGAAGAGGCAAGAAATAAAGTAAAGCCTATTTTGTTAAAAGAGAAGAAAGCCAAGCATATAATTTCAAATATTTCCACTGATGAGAGTTTAGCTGATATTGCTGCTTCTTATGGTACCCAACCCAGAACCAATCAAGAGGTAACTTTTGAAAATCCGAATCTTGAAGGGGAGGAACCCAAAGTATTGGCACACGCTTTCTCTCTTGAAAAAGGAGAAGTAAGCGACCCAATTGTTGGAAACAGCGGGGTTTATTTGATTAAACTCATCAATAAAAAAGAGGCTGCCGACATTGGTTCTTATAACGGTATAATAAATAGAGAGCACGAAAAAACACTTGAAAAAGCTTCTAACGAAATATTTGAAGCGTTAAAAAGCGATGCAAAAATTGAGGACAATAGAAGTAAGTTTTATTAAATATCAAAATATTAAACAAAAATATCCTTAGTCTGTTTATTCAGATTAAGGATTTTTTTATGGTAATTTATTCAATTCTTGAATTAATATTGTCTTATTTTAAAGAGTCTGTATTGGGCAATAATTTAATAAAACCATCTATATCTAAAGCATCTTCTACGCTGTAAGTACCGATGCGGGTTCGGCGCAGCGACGATAAATAAGCGCCTGAATTTAAGCTCTTTCCGAAATCATGTGCTAAGCTCCGGATATAAGTTCCCTTACCGCAAACCACTTTAAAATCCACTTCCGGCAAGGCTATCTTTGTCAATTCAAAAGATGATATTTGCACTTTTCTGGAATCAATTTTTACCTGCTCCCCGCTTCGCGCATATTCATACAATCGTTTCCCGTTTTTTTTAATAGCGGAAAACACCGGGGGATATTGAACGATCTCTCCAATAAAAGCACGTGTCTTTTCTTTTAAAACCTTCTCATTTAAATGATCAACAGGATAATATTGTTCAATTTCTGTTTCCAAATCAAAAGAAGGAGTTGTTGCGCCCAAAGTGAACGTTCCCGTATATTCCTTTTCCATTCCCTGAAATTCTTGAATACGCTTGGTGAATCTTCCGGTACAAATCAGTAATAAGCCATCGGCCAAGGGATCGAGCGTACCGGCATGGCCGACTTTTATCTTTTTGATATCACAACTTTTTCGAATCAACCATCTTACTTTGTTTACAACCTGGAAAGAAGTCCAACCCAAGGGTTTGTCCAATAATAAAAGTTGACCTTTCTTGAAGTTTTCCGGAGAGAATTTATTTTGCATACCGAAGTTTGTTTTGTTATTAGTCTATGGCTGGTGTTATAAAAAGTTGCAAAGGTAAATAAACACAAGTTTTACTATCCTTTCTTAAGGTCGAATTATCTTAAAAAAAATAGCCGTCCCAAATTTAGAACAGCTATTTTATATTTACCGACTTTAAAAAGTCGATTATCTTTCAATTATTTTAAATTCAGAACGTCTGTTTTCTGCATTTTCTTCTTCAGTACATTTGGTACAATCGATTTTCGGTTTAGACATACCAACGCCTTCCCCATCGATTCGACTGGGGTCAATTCCTTTGTCAATCACATAATCAACTGTGCTTTTAGCTCTTCTTTCTGAAAGCTTCTGATTATAATCTTTTGGACCGATATGATCTGTATGAGCTATTACATGAATCTTCATGTTTTCATGCTTTTTCATAATAGCAACCAGTTTATCCAACTCGTGTGCACCTTCCTTGGTAATTTCCGATTTGTCGAATTCAAAATAAATTGGTGGTAAAACAATTTCTTCTTCTTGAATCATTTTTTCAACCGGAGAAAGTTCTACGGTAATACTGAGATCTCCTTTTCGTTGTTGTGGAACTTCTTTGCTCGTAGGTTCATAGTCCTCGGCAGAGACTTGAAGACTATAATTCTTATCTCCCCCCGGTAATTTGAATTTAATCGACCCCTGTCGATCCGTATTTCTCTCTGAAACTCTATTATTGTCTTGATCATACACTGCAACTTTTGCATTTGGAACAGCGGAACCCGTTTCTGCATTAATTACTTTAGCATCAACAATCAGCTCCAATACTTCGATCCAATTTACCGCATATATATTATCGATGGATATCGCGTGATCTTCTGTCATTCCGGCTCGATTGGAGGCTACATAACCTCGCTTTTCCTCAGGGTAGTACACAAAAGAAAAATCATCTGCGCGAGAGTTGACGTCTTTGCCAACATTCTCCGGCTTTCCAAATCCATCTCCTCTGGCTTCGGCCTTGAATACATCTAAACCTCCCATCCCTAAGTGGCCATCACTGGAAAAATAAAGCGTTCCTTCCGAATCGACAAAAGGGAAATCTTCATTGCCCGCAGTGTTGATCTCAGGACCCAAGTTTTCTGGCTCGCCAAACTCACCATCGCCTTCGATAGCTACTCGGTAAAGATCCGTCCCTCCCATTCCACCGGGCATATCA
>DATGSA010000065.1:0-3534 GCA_035303085.1 Flavobacteriaceae bacterium | reverse complement strand
GGTTTTAAAGTAAGGAATAAATTGATGAATTTTTTCTAAAGAAAATTAGTCGAATATTCATTGAATATCATCTCCGCGCAGTTGTCGGAACTTTTTTCGAGCATCGACAAAAAAGATACTATCGGCATGATCAAAGATGATTTTTTTATAGTTTTCCATCGCCTCCTCAGGTTTGTCCAATTTTATGCGATACAATTCAGCTAAAAAATAATAAGCATCATCAGCTAAAATACCATCGGAAAAATCGCGAATGATCTTTAGATAAGCTGCTTCCGCTTTTTCATAAGCACCTTGTTTTTCATGAAGCTTAGCAGCTCTGAGCAAAGCTTCGTCTTCTATCTTTTCACCTTCATGTTGGTCAAGAATTTTTTCTAAGATGCTTAAAGCTTGTTCATCTTTTTCTTGTAAAATAAATAAGTCTGCTTTAGCAAAAAGTTTTAAAGCGGTTTGCATAGAATCCATACTGATATTATCTTGAATCAGAAGATTTAAAGCCATCGCATCATTAGCAGTAAGTTCAGAGGTTGATTGTTTTAATACCTTCAATTGGGTCTGTGCCCAATCGAAATCTCCTTTGTAATAACTGGTCTGTGCAACTTTAAATAAAGCCTCCTGTGCAAGTGGAGTGTTTTTTACCAATGATTTTATCTGACTGTATAAAATTAAAGCTTGATTGAAATTCTCTTCAGATGCCAAAATATCGGCCAATTGCATTTTTACCTTTGCTTCTTCAAACGTGTTTACTTGAGTTTTTAGTAATGCTCTAAGCAGGGTTTTTGCTTCCTCAGATGAAGATTGCTTAAAAGCCAAAAATCGGGCATATTGAAGTTGAATATTTAAAGTTTCCGGTCCTTGACCGTAAGTCTGCAATATTTTATCAAACTCTTTTTTTACTTTATTATATTCCCCAGATTGTGCTTGATTAACCTTAACCTCCATCAATGCATTATATCCATTTATTTCTTGTGCAGCAGTGTGAGCTTGCACAATAGCATAATTTAATATTTCCTCAGCATCTTTAAAAGCATCTTTTTCTGCCGCAATTTGTGCCAACTGCATCAATCCTGAAAGACTTTTGTTTTCTGAACGTTGAAATATTGCTTTTTGTTGAATAAAGGCTTTCTTGAAATCTCCTTCTTGTATATAAAGCCAGCTTAAAAATTCATTATATAGCAAATCCGGATCTTCTTGTAGTTTTTTCAAAAGCATTTTGCGAAGAATCCGATTGGCTTCATTACCCGGATCAGCAGTGATATAGTCAGAAAAACTTCGATTAACAGCATATCGATATCTTGGATTTTCTATGATTAAATCCATATAAGTTGAAAACATTTTATCCAACTTTTGCTGTTCACCATATATTCGGGCAAGTGCTAAAATATAATTAGAACTTGATTGAATGGCCAATGCCGTTTTATAGGTTTCTTCTGCTTGATCGAGTAAGTTGTATCCGTGGAATTTTCGCCCTACTTGAGAAGTATATCCCGTGTTTTCTTCAATTAAAGAAATCGCTTTTTTATAAGACTCATTTGCTTGTTCTACTTCTCCTTGCAGTTCATAATTCCTTCCTATTTCTACATAAATCACAGGATAATCTTGTCGGCGTGTCTTAAAATCAGCTAAATAAGTGCCTGCTTCTTCGTATTTCTCTTGTTGTTGAAGGGTTTCTACAAGTCCTTCTAAATAATTAAAGCTATTTTGCCTGTTTTCAAATAACTTTTTATAGAGAGATTCCGCTTTGGCATATTCTCCTCGTTTGAGATAGTCCTTAGCTAAATTCAAATCCTGACTATTCCCTGTAAAGGAAAGTAATAAGAAAGCAATAAGTAAAATTAAATAACGCATATCGACTAAGATAATGAAAATATTTTTTAATCTTCCCAATACTTATACGGACTAACTTTTGTCTGCTATCTTGCTAAATTTGCAAAGAAACTCAAATCTGAGTTTACAAAGTTATTTTAGTAAATCCTGTATAAGGATGTAAAACTTCAGGAATTTCAATACCATCATCGGTTTGGTAATTTTCTAAAATCCCGGCCAATACACGAGGGAGTGCTAAACTACTACCATTTAAAGTGTGTGCCAACTGCCGTTTGCCATCTTTTGTTCTATATCGTATTTTCATGCGATTGCTCTGGAAAGTTTCAAAATTGGAAACCGAAGAAATCTCCAACCACTTTTCTTGTGCGGTAGAGTAAACTTCAAAATCATACGTCAGCGCAGAGGTAAAACCTAAATCTCCTCCACAAAGTCTTAAAATACGATAGGGTAACCTTAATTCTCGTAAAACAATTTTTACGTGCTCAACCATCTCAGTTAGTTTGTTGTAAGAATTATCGGCTCTGGTAATATTGACTAATTCGACTTTATCAAACTGGTGCAAACGGTTTAATCCACGAACGTGAGCGCCATAAGACCCCGCTTCTCTTCTGAAATTAGGGGTGTAAGCTGTGCAGGCAATCGGGAGTTCTTTCTCTTCCAGTATTTCGTCTCTAAACATATTGGTCAATGGTACTTCAGAAGTGGGAATGAGGTATAAATTATCTTTAGGTATCTCATACATTTGTCCTTCCTTATCGGGTAATTGTCCCGTTCCGAATCCGGAATCTTCATTGACCAACAGTGGAACTTGATATTCGGTATATCCGGCTTGAATATTTTTATCCAAGAAGTAAGTAATCAGTGCTCGTTGTAATTTAGCTCCTTTTCCTTTATAAACAGGAAATCCGGCACCGGTAACTTTGTTTCCCAACTCAAAATCAATCAGGTCGAATTTTTTGGCTAACTCCCAATGTGGAAGTGCATTAACAGATAACTCAGGAATATCTCCCTCTTGGAAAACCTCTTCATTATCCGCATCGGTTTGACCGGCAGGAACGGAATCATGCGGAATATTGGGAATCAAATAGAGAACTTCATTTAATTCTTTTGTTACCTCATTCAATGTGGAAGAGAGCTCTTGGGCTATTTTTTTGAGCTTAGCACTTTGTTTTTTCAGCTTTTCAGCTTTTTCTTTTTCCCCCTTTTTGAAAAGTTGGCCAATCTCTTTTGATAAACGATTGGATTCTGCTAAGGTATTGTCTAAAGTAGTTTGTGTAGATCGACGAGCTTTATCAAATTCTAATACTTTATCAAACAAAGGAGCAGCATCAAAATTTCTTTTTTGTAAGGCTTTGATGTACTCTTCTTTATTAGCTCTAATTAAATGAGGTAGTAACATATTTATCTGGTTTTTATAGCTTACAAATTTAAGGAATTAACCATCATTTCACAGCATTGGAGTCAAAATAAAGTCTTTAGGCTCTTTTTTATAAAAAACAACTTGAACATAGCGAAGGTTTATTCCCATTCTATGGTAGCCGGTGGTTTAGCACTGATGTCATAAACCACCCGATTTACTCCCTCTACTTTGGTAATTATTTCCGTAGAAAGTTTTCTTAGAAAATCATAAGGCAAATCTATCCAATCTGCTGTCATTCCATCAATAGAGTTGACTGCCCTAAGCGCCACCACGCGGTCATAAGTTCTTTT